>DATJEH010000055.1:0-37290 GCA_035496875.1 Terriglobales bacterium
CGCCAGCCAGGCCGTATTGTCCACGTTCGACCTGGATGAGGTGCTGAATCAGATTCTGATGATCGCACGCGATTATTTTCATCTGCAGAACGTAGCCATCCTGCTTCTCGACAAGAACACCCGGGAGCTGCAGGTGCGCAGTCAGATCGGCTGGGATGCCGGCATGGACCAGTTGCGGCTGACGCTGGACATGGGAATTACCGGCGCCGCCGCCCAGCTGAAGCGCCCCGTCTACGTGCCTGACGTCAGCAAAGATTCCCGCTACGTGGTTTCCGCCCAGAGCACGCGCTCTGAGCTGGCGGTCCCACTAATGGTGCGGGACGAGGTGGTGGGCGTGCTCGACTGCCAGAGCCAGCAGCTCAATTTCTTCGATTCCGACACCATTGACCTGCTGACCTTGTTTTCCACCCAGGCCTCCATGGCGCTGCAGAACGCTCACCTCTATTCCCTGGAGCAGCACCGCGCCGCTCAGCTGGAAGCTATCAATGCTATTGCCAAGCAGACCACTGCCGTGCTCGACCTGAAGGACTTGCTGGCCAAGGTGTGCTCCCTGGTGCGGCAGTCTTTCCCCGGCGAGCACGTATCCGTTCTATTGCGCGACGACCAGGAACTGGTGCTGCGCGCCCACGAGGGCGGCCTGAGCTTGCGCGGAGCTCACCCGGAAAGCCTTATCATCGGCGACGCCATCGCCTGGCGCTGCATGGCCACCGGCCGCACCGTGGTGGAAAACGATGTTTCCAGGGTGCCGCAGTACATGCCCATGTTTGAGCAGACCTGCTCCAAGATGTGTATCCCACTGATCTCGTTTGGTCAGACCCTGGGAGTGCTGGCCCTGGACAGCGCCCAACTCAATACCTTCCAGATGGCCGACGCCCAGCCCTTGGAGTCAGTGGCCGATATCTGCGCCACCGCCATCCAGAACGCCTACTACGTGGACCGCGTGCGCCAGCTAGCCTACATTGACGGCTTAACCGGCATCTTCAACCGCCGCTATTTTGAAACTCGCATTGCCGAGGAAATGGAGCGCGCCCGCCGATACAGCACCAGCCTGGCCGTGATCATGCTGGATATTGACCACTTTAAGCGCCTGAACGACGAATTCGGGCACCTTCTAGGCGACGAGGTTCTGCGCCAGGTTTCCTCGGTATTCTCCCAGCAACTGCGCAAGATTGATGTGGTCTGCCGCTATGGGGGAGAGGAATTTGCCGTGCTGCTGCCCCAGACCAGCGCCGAGCAAGCTTACAGTGTGGCGGAAAAGCTGCGCCGCGAAGTGGCGGGGTACCGCTTTCCGGGGGTGCCGCGCTCGGTCACTATCAGCGCCGGCGCGGCCGCCCATCCCATCCATGGAGCCACCCGCGACGAGGTGGTCAAGTCCGCCGATGCTGCTCTTTACAGCGCCAAACAGGGTGGCCGCAACTGCGTGCGCATGGCAGTTTTTACGCCACAGGCCGTTACCGCTAGTGTTCAATCCGTCTGATAGAGCCGTAAGTCGCCTGCTCCCACATGGACGTGGAGCCGATAGGCGCCTGGGCCATTACGTTGGAATGACCTTGCGAAACCATCTTTGCTTACGTTGAAAGCGGGGGCTGTGAGGTCGCCGATGGACACGGAAGCGTCCACCTTCTGGTAATCCTCCGGGCGCCGCACGTCAATGTTTACGTCGCCGGCACGCACTGCGACGTCCTTGCTTCCGGCAACACCCTGAACATTCAGGTCCCCGGCTCCCAATCGAATGAACAGGTCAGAACGCAGGGGAACCTCAATGTCAGCATGAAAATTGTGAGGGGCATGGCGCACCGTCAGGCTGGCGGAAGAACCGGACGCCTGCAGGTCAACTTTGACCGGGCCGGAGGCGGTATTTGCCGGCTGGCAGGAGACCCGGATGTGCTCCACCGGGGTGCCTGAAATGCTGTAATCGCCCGGCGCCAGGTGCATCTGAATGCTGCCGCCGGCGGCGAACTTCTGCTCTACGTGAGTTTCCGGAGCCAAGTCTTGGCCCGCCGTCGCGACCGTCAGAAGGAGGGCCCAGGCGATGACCAGCCATTTCATACGTACTCCTCCTGCCATGCTGATACGTCGCCCGCTGGTCGCCAGTTCCTCCAAGTGTGGGATAATCTGCGGCAGTGCCTGTGGCCGACAAATCCGAGCTGTACCGCCGCCTGCCCTCAGTGGATGAAGTTCTGCGTTTGCAGCAGATTACGGACTTGATCGAGCGCGAGGGACATGCCGCCGTCGCCGAGGCGGCGCGCGCAGTCTTGGGGCGGGTGCGGGAGGAAATTGCCGCCGGGCGGCTGAACTCTTCTGGAGTGGAACTGGTGGTCTCCGGCTTGCCGGAGGCGGTCGGACGGCAGTTGCGGCAGGCCCTGCGGCTTTCCCTGCGCTCCGTTATCAACGCCACCGGCGTGGTTCTGCACACCAACTTGGGCCGGGCGCCGCTGGCGGCCGCCGCGCTCGACCACCTGCGTGAGGTGGCTGCCACATATTCCAACCTGGAATTCGACATCTCTGCGGGAGAGCGTGGAAAGCGCGACGTTCATGTGGAGCGCCTGTTCGCGCAACTGTTCGCAGCCTGTGCTCCCGAGCCAATTTCGACGGTGGTGGTCAACAACAATGCCGCCGCCGTGCTGCTGGGGCTGAACTCATTGGCCGAAGGTGGCGAGGTGATCGTCTCCCGGGGCGAACTGGTGGAGATCGGCGGCTCCTTCCGCATTCCCGAGGTGATGGCCAAGTCGGGCGCCCTCCTGCGCGAGGTAGGCACCACCAACCGCACCCGCATTGCCGATTACGGGCGCGCCATCAGCGAGAAGACCAGGCTGCTGCTGCGGGTGCATCGCTCCAATTTCCAGATCACCGGCTTTACGGAGCAGCCCGCCCTTTCCGAACTGGTGGAACTGGGACGCAAGCGCGGCATCCCGGTGATGGAGGACCTGGGCAGCGGCGCGCTCATAGATTTGAGCTCGGTGGGCATCAGCGGCGAGCCTGGCGTGGCCGACAGCCTGCGCGCCGGGGTGGATGTGGTGACTTATAGCGGCGACAAGTTGCTGGGCGGGCCGCAGGCGGGAATTCTAAGCGGCCGGCGCGAACTGATCGCCCGCATCCGCTCCAACCCCCTGTTTCGCGCTTTGCGCGTGGACAAGCTGACCTATGCCGCGCTGGAAGCCACGCTGCTCGCCTATATTCGCCAGGACCATGACGCCATACCGGCGCTGCGCATGCTGCGGCTCCCGGCGCAGGAGATCGAACGGCGCGCTGAAGCCGTGAAGCAGAAACTGGATAAGGCGGGCCGCCACGCGCTGGAAATTGTGGATGGGCGCTCGGTCGTGGGAGGAGGCGCCGCGCCGGCCGCCACTCTCTCCAGCCGCCTCCTGGCGGTGACATGTGAAGGCTTGAGCGCAGACGAATTTGCCGCTCGCCTCCGGGGCGGTGAGCCGCCCATCGTCGCCCGCGTCGAGGAAGGCCGCGTGCTGCTTGACCTGCGCACCGTGTTTCCGGAACAAGATGAGCAGGTGGCGCGGGCGCTTGCCGCAATTTCGAAATCCTGATTCACCAAGAGGCACGGAGAAAAGGATGAGTGAAGGTTGACGATTGCGGATGGAACTCTCGTAGCGAATTCAGATTGGAAACAGGGCCGTCAGTTCACGGTTCAACGCAAATGGATGCCGATCAATCGCCAATCGAAAATCGTCAATTGTCAATCACGGTTTACACCATCGGCCATTCCACCCGCACCTTGCAGGAACTGATTGACGCTCTGCAGGCCCATGGCATCCGCACCCTCGTAGACATTCGCTCCTTTCCCATGTCGCGGCGACTGCCGCACTTCAACCGTGAGGCGCTGGAGCAGGAACTGCCCCTCGCCGGCATCGCCTACGTGTGGATGAAGGACTTGGGCGGGCGGCGCAAGAAACAGCGCGACGACTCGCCCAATGTGGCGTTGCGTAACGACAGCTTCCGCAATTACGCCGACTACATGCTGACCGAACCGTTCCAGCGCGCCATTCAAGAGCTGCTGCGCCTTGCCGGGCAGGCGCCCACCGCCATCATGTGCGCCGAGCGCGTGTACTTCCGCTGCCACAGGATGCTGGTTTCCGACTACCTGGTCGCTCGCGGCCACCAGGTGCTGCACATTGATGGCACCGGTCCCGCACGCCCCCACAAGCTCATGGCGGAAGCGCGCATGATGGATGGCCAGCTCATCTACCGCGGCGACCTGCTGTTGTGATGGAAGAATGACGATTGAAGAATGATGGATGAAAAAACCATTGACGAATTGGCGAATGAAACACGAATCGGATTGAGGAATCAAATCTTCGGCGAGCCGCAAAATTACAGATTAGAAATTACCAAGCCTCTGTGACCTCTGTGTCCTCGGTGGTGAAAACGTGATCACAGGCGGATGGCGCGCGCCAATTCCACCGCCGGTATCTTGCGCAGCTCCGCCAGCACGTTCTCCGGCACCCGGGTGTCAACGTGGACCACCGCAATAGCCTGGCGCACGCCGCCCTCGCCATTATGCGCGCGTCGTCCCAGAGAGAAATCGGCGATGTTGATTTTGTGTTCGCCTAGAGTGGTTCCGATCCTGCCAATGACCCCGGGAACGTCGCGGTTGCGCAGGTAGATGAGATTGCGTTCCAGCGGCGCTTCCACGTCAATATCGTCCACCGCCAGCAGGCGCGGCGACTGGCCATGCAGCACTGTGCCCTTGACCAGGCATTCCTGCGCCGAGCTCTTAAGCAGCACGGAAATGACGTTGCCGGCCCCGCCCACGCCCTTGCTCTTGCGCGCCTCGTGCACGCGCACGCCGCAGCTTTCCGCCAGCGCAGCTGCGTTCACCAGGTTGGCGTTCTCGGAGACCACCTGGTTGAGCACGCCCTTGATAGCCGCGTTGCGCACCAGTTCCGTCTTCCACTCGGCAATGGCTCCGGTGTAGCGCAGCGAGATCTCCTGCGGCGCGCCTTCCACACTCTGCGCCAGAAAGCTTCCCAGGCGCTCGGCCAGCACGATGTAAGGCTGCATCTGCAGATACTCGTCGTGGGAGACGGAAGGCACGTTGACCGCGTTCTGAATCACGCCGTGCTTCAGGTATTCCAGCACCTGCTGCGCGATCTGGTAGCCGACCGCCTCCTGGGCCTCATGGGTGGAGCCGCCGATGTGGGGCGTGAGCACCACGTTGCCAAGTTCGAGCAGAGGCGATCCCTTGGGCGGCTCCACTTCGAAGACGTCCAGGCCGGCCCCGCCCAGATGGCCGGACTTGAGCGCCTCGGCCAGCGCTGCCGTATCCACCAGTTCGCCGCGGGCGCAGTTGATGAGGCGCGCCCCGCGCTTCAGCTTGGGCAAAGATTCGGCGTTGATCATGTGTGCGGTTTGCGGGGTCAGGCCGACGTGCAGGGTCAGGTAATCGCTTTCCCGGTAAACTTCGTCCAGTTCGGTGAGCCGAATGCCCAGCTCGCGTGTCACTGAGGTGGAAATAAAGGGATCGTGCGCAATCACCTTCATGCCGAACGCGCCGGCGCGCTTCGCCACCTCCATGCCGATGCGGCCCAGGCCGACAATGCCCAGAGTCTTGCCCCGCAGTTCGGTTCCCTGCAGTGCTTTCTTTTCCCATTTGCCGGCATGGGTGCTCTGGTCGGCCCGGCAAAGGTGGCGAGCCAGGGCCAGCATGAGTCCAACGGTGTGCTCGGCCACGGCCACGGCGTTGGCGCCGGGTGTGTTCATGACCGCGATGCCCTTGCGGGTGGCGGCTTCCAGGTCAATGTTGTCCACGCCCACCCCGGCGCGGCCGATGACCCGCAGTTTGCGGGCGTGCTCCAGCAGGGCGGAATCCACGTAAACGGCGGAACGAACAATCAGGGCGTCCGCGCTCTCCACCTGGGTGGCCAGGTTGCCGTTGAGCTGCTCGTGGGTAACCACCGTCCAGCGTGATTCTTCCTTGAGCAGGCCAACGGCCGAGGAGGAGATTTTCTCTGCGATAACGATTTTCATGGCAGCTTCCTGTCAGGCGCGGGCGGCGGCCGGTTCTGTGGCATCGGCTGCGGCGGCATAGACTTCCTGGGCGGCGCGCAAACCGGCGCCCAGCTCCACGGGCGCGCCAGCGGCGGCCAGCACGTGCTCCAGCGCGCCAACCACCCCGATGGTGTCCAGGTAGTCGTAATAACCGATATGGGCCACGCGGAAGAGCTTGCCTTTCATCTCTCCCTGGCCATTCGCCACGACGGCGCCGAAGTTCTCGCGCAGCCCGGCGACGATCTTGCCCGAATCCAGCCCGGCCGGCGGCACCACCGCGGTGAGCGCCGATGCTGGCGCAGTGGGAGCGAACAGGCGCAGGCCCAGCGCCGCAACAGCGCTCCGGGTCATCTGGGCGCAGAGTTCGGCGCCTGCGATCAGGCGGTCGCGCCCCACGGCCAGGCTGCCGTCGCCCCCCTGCCGCAGATATTCCAGGGCAGCGCCCAGGGCGGCAATTAGCGCCGTCGCCGGGGTGTAGGCCGATTCGCCCTTGGCGGCGGCTTTGCGTTCCCTGCGCAGGTCGAAATAATAGCGGGGCGAACGCGTGCTCTCCGCCCGCTGCCAGGCGCGTTCGCTCACGGCCAGGTAGGCCAGTCCCGGGGGAATCATCAGCGCCTTCTGCGAGCCCCCAATGATCACGTCAATGCCCCAGCCGTCCACCTCCAGCCGGGTGGTGCCCAGCCCGGTGATGGCGTCCACCACCAGCAGGGCTTCCGGCGCCCGCGCCCGCACCAGTCCGGCGATGGCTTCCACGTCGTGGCGCACCCCGGTGGAGCTTTCCGTAGCCTGCACATACACCGCACGCACGCCAGGAGTCAGTTTCTCGCGAATCTGCGCGCTGGATAAAGTTTGTCCGTAAGCGGCGCTGACCAGTTCCACCTGGCAGCTATAGGCTTGGGTAAGATCGCGCCAGCGCTCGCCGAACTTGCCGGCGCTAAGCACCAGAACCTGGTCGCCTGGCGAGGTCAGGTTGGAGACGGAAGCTTCCATGGCGCCGGTGCCCGAGGAGGCAAGCAGGACGACGTCGTTTCTGGTGCCGATAAATTCTTTCAAATCAGCCAGAGTACGGGTAAACAAGGAGCGGAACTCGGCCGTGCGGTGGTGCATGCCGGCAGATGCCATGGCCACCTGTGCCGCAGGCAGCAGCGGCGTGGGCCCGGGAGTAAATAAGCGCGTCTTTCGCAACATGAGATTAGGAGACCTTTTCGCGGAGTATTAGGAATCTCTTTCAGCTTAGCTCACCCGGCAGCTCAAGCAAAATGTTCCAGGAGAGTTGGTGAGTGGTAGCAGGTTCAAAGCGGGAATCCGCTGCCGCTCCGATCTCGCGGGTGGGATATGCAATGATATCTCTTGCTAGCGATAACCGGCTAAGCCCTGATGTTTCTATTACTTTCCGGGGTTCTACTTGCGATTGCACACAACGTTTGCCGGCGCTGAGACGTCCAAGTAACGGGACTGATACTTACCGGCAGTGCGGGGGGCAGTTCGGACTGGCCGGATACCTGGATTCCAAAGTCGCTTCCGCGGTTTGCTGGCGGAGACGCCAGCGCAGCAGATAGGGCTTCAATATGAGCATGAACCGACACCGCCATGCCTGGCGTGAAGACGACATCTGCACCTCCTGTGGGGCGCAGCGCTGTCATGCTACTCAACTCCGCTCAGCAATTATGTTGCAGAGCGGGCGCTGCCGGCGTGCCACTCAGGAAGGCTCGCATTTCTGCCGCCGGCACCGTTATCTCGACCACGTACACAGCAAGAAACTAGTCGAGAGCCTGCAACTTCAACCCGAGGCTAAAGCGTCCTGAGAAGCTGCACTCCTTCTACCGCACGCTGAGATCCTGGTAATTGTCGGGCACGGCAGTCACAATGCGGCCATTAGCGATAAACAGCACCAGGCCGGAATGTGGGTCGTTTGCGGAGCGCACAATCAGCAGACCGTCACCGCTAACGTTCAGAGGAGCAGGACCTATCCAGTGGATTCCATTGAGCGTGGACTTGGGCACGCGCGCGGCAATGGCAATCTCGGGATAGCGGACGTCGTAGAGGTCCGCTTCGCCGGCCAGCAGGACGATGCGCCGCATACCGTCTGAACGTACCAGAACATAACCCACATCCTGGTCGCTGCCGAGGCCGGAGAAATCCCCCACCATACGACCGCTCACCGTCGCTCCGGCGCCGCGCAGCCAGGCCGCCGCATCGGGATCGAAGTCGTCTGGGGTGGCCGCCCGCCAGCCATCCACTCCGGCAATGCGGGTGGCGTCAACCGGCAGCACGCCGGCGGCTGCGATTGGGGCCTGAGCCAGTACGGGCGTTTCCTTGCGCGACTCCCGCTGGGTGGCGGCGATGACCACTACCACTGCCGTAATCGCTCCCACCACGATGGCGGCTCGCCCCAGAACGCGCCGTTCCTTGCGCAATGGCTCCACTTTCACCGTGTCGGCGGCCGGCATGTGCTTGAGAGCGGCCGCCAGGATGGCCACCGACTGCAGATGGTCGAGGACATGGGAAGCGACGGATTCGGCCGGAATCTCCAGTTCACTGATTTCCACGGAAGCCGGAGTTATGGCCAGGAAACTTCCGTTCGAGCAGGCCAGTTGATGAATGGCCCGGGGCACCGTCTGCAGGGCGAGGAACAGCCGCGCCTGTCCGGGATCATCGCTGCGGGTAATGAAACGGTTATCAAAAGCCGTGTCGCCGGTACGCAGCGTGGCCCGGCCCTCTCCGGGGTCGGCGGAACGTGGCGCTATCCACAACGTGAAGTTGGCCGGCACTCCTATGCGGATGTTCAGGCCGGGAACGTCCTGCTTGTTGGAGAAGCGCACCACCGTGGGCAGGCGGCCAACATTACCGGAGACCACCAGGTCGTCGCCATCGCGAAACAGTTCGCCCGCCAGGGAATCGGCAATCCTTTCCGCGTCGCGGCCGATCTGGCGAAACCCGGCGAACTTGCGCAGGTTATACACCAGGGCGATAACCGCGCCGAGCACGGCTAGTCCAAAGATAATCCCCAGTACGATGGCTAATGGTGAAAGTGAGCTCATCATGGTGCCAAACGCCGGGCGCTCCTGCGTGAAGGTCCTGCGCGGTTTCCTGGGGGGAGCCGGGCAAGTCCAACGGACCAGGGGCACACTGCCGCCACTGGGACGCAATCATACCGTTGCGGGGGAAGGTCAGCCTCTATAATGAACCACGATGAGCATCAGCGAAAAAGTACAAAAGGACATGACCGAGGCTATGCGCGCCCGGGATGAGCGCCGTCTTTCCGCCCTGCGCATGGTTAAGGCCGCGCTCAAAAACCGCGAAGTTGAAAAGCGAGGCAAGCTGGAGGACGGCGAGGAGATGCAAGTCCTCAACACCCTGATAAAGCAGCGCAAAGACTCGGTGGAGCAGTTTACCAAGGGTGGGCGTCAGGAACTGGCCGATAAAGAAGCCGCCGAAATCAAGCTCATCGAATCCTACCTGCCGCAGGCCGCGGCGGAATCGGAAATCGAGGCCGTGGTGCGGGCCAAGCTGGTAGAGCTGCACACCCCCACACTAAAGGACATGGGCACCATCATGAAGGCGGTCATGGCCCACTTTCAGACCACCGGCGCTCGCGTGGATGGCAAGCTGGTGAGCGAGATCGTACGGCGGCAACTCACGGCGAAGTAGGCGGCAGCTGACGGCGAAGCGCGAAGCTCTGATGAGCGACATATTGACAAGGAGGCTGGCGGCAACATGGCGGGCGTAGGCACGGAGGTTCTGTTCATTGCAGGATTTGGGCCGATCGATCGCGACATTGCTGAAAGCCGCAAGCTGTATGCCGACGGCCTCGGCATCTCCTTCAAGGAGGACGCTGGCGGGTATCTGTATACCGGCGCTCTTCAAGGCGCAAAGCATTTTGCGCTATGGCCTCTCTCGCAGGCTGCGCAGTCCTGTTTTGGCACTGATTCCTGGCCCGATGACATTCCCGTCCCGCGAGCATGGCTGGAATTTGAAGTGGAAAATGTGGGAAAAGCCACGGCCAGTCTCGAATCGCGGGGATATCGAATGCTCATCAAGAACAAGAAGGAACCGTGGGGCCAAACCGTAAGCCGGTTCATCTCACCCGAGGACTTGCTGATCGGAGTCACATTCACTCCGTCGATGCGAAGGCAGAAATAGTCCCAGCTGAAGACGGGCAACTCGTAAATTGGCCGACTCGTGGTGAATCCGCGGACTAAGAAATTCCCAGCGCCTGCTGAATAGCGGCGACGATGGCGTTAGCCAGACGGTGCATTTTAACTTCGTCTTCCGCTTCTACCATCACCCGGGCCAGGGCTTCCGTTCCCGAGTAGCGCACCACCACTCGGCCGTTTCCGTCCAGCTCCTTCTCCGCGGCGGTAATGGCGGCGGCCACGGCGGGAAGCTCCATCAGCGGCTTCTTTTCGCGCACGCGCACGTTCTTGATGGTCTGGGGGAAGACCTTGAGGTCGGCCACCAGTTCCGCCAGCGGCTTGCCGCTGCGCGCCATTACCTGCAGCACGCGCAGCGCGGTAAGCAGGCCGTCGCCGGTGGTGGCATCGCCATCGCGGAAGATGATGTGGCCGGATTGCTCCCCGCCCAGCGTGCTGCCGTGCTTGAGCATCTCCTCCAGCACGTATTTGTCACCTACAGGAGCGCGCAGCATGCGGATTCCGGAGCGGCGCAAGGCAATCTCCAAACCCATGTTGGACATGGTAGTAGCCACCACCAGTGAGCCCACCAGCGCGCCCCGCGCCTGCAGGTCGCGGGCGGCCAGCAGCAGGACGGCATCGCCGTTGACCACGCGGCCGGCGGCATCGCTGAACAGGGCGCGGTCAGCGTCGCCGTCAAAGGTAATGCCCAGGTCGTAACGCCCCGCCTCGGCCGCCACTGCCTGGGCCACAGTGTGGGGATGCAGGGCGCCGCACTCGTGGTTGATGTTGCGGCCGTCAGGCGCCTGGTGCAGAACCCTGGCCTGCACGCCGCAGGCGCTGAATACGTCCGGCGCTACCGCCGAGGCGGCACCATTGGCGCAGTCCACCAGCACCCGCATGTGACTAAGGTCCGTGCCCGCCACCTGCTGCGCCAGCCAGCGCACGTAGTGCTGGTGCAGTTCCGTTGAACCGGGCAGAGAACGGAACAGGACGGCGGTCTCAGCGCTGTCCTGCTGCTTGCTTCCCAGCAACTGGAAAATTTCCGCTTCAATCTGGTGTTCGAGTTCGTCGGGCAGCTTGAAGCCGTCGGCGGAGAACACCTTGATTCCGTTATCTATCCAGGGATTGTGGGAGGCGGAAATCACAATTCCGGCGCCGAAGGCATCGGTGCGGGCGAGAAAAGCCACTCCGGGCGTGGTGATCACTCCTGCGCTCTTGACCTCGATACCGGCATTCAGCAGACCAGCGGCAAGGGTGTTGGCGATCCACTGGCTGGATTCGCGGGTGTCCTGGCCGATGACCACGCGCTGCTGTCGTGCCGCCGAGCGCAGGCGGTGACCCAGCGCCCGGCCGATAGCGAATACGGTGGGTTCGTTCAGAGGATACTGGCCTGCCACGCCGCGGATGCCGTCGGTGCCGAACAGTTGTCGTGCCACGTTCTCTTAATTACCTCGGTTCGTGTGGTGTGGGGAGTCTCTAACGCGCGACGGGGGAGGCCGCGCGGGCGCTTAATCGCGGCGCCGAGATGATTTTCCCACGAATACCGTTACTCGCACAGGTTGCGGATGGACCACCTGCACCAGGGGATCGGAAACGTAGGCGTTGGTGGTAAAAGTGCGCTGGCTGAGCAGCCCGGTGGCATCCACGGGATCCGTAACCGCGGCGTCCACCAGGTCCACCCGCTTGGCCGGGCCCGCCACCCTGACTTGCGGAGGGTCGGCAACCACATTGGTAATTATGAAGCCGGAGGCCAGACGACCGACCACTCGAGGCCGAACTTCGATCTGCTTGGTCTCGCGCATATCGAGGGCAATCCTTACCTGAGCAGGCTCAATCTGCTTCACGTGTGCCCCTTCGGGCACATGCACGTTGCCGCTGCTCAAGGAATACGTATGCTCTCCAGGTTGCGCAGCGGAAAGATCGAGGGCAATGTGCACCTCATTCGAACCCAGATGATCAAGCACCCGCGAGGGACCGCTCAGCCAGAGCTTCGCTTCGGCCGGAGCCACAGAACTGATCACCAGGCTTTGCGGCAGGCTGTGAAGTTCTATGCTCGATTTCCACGAAACATCCTCGGTGTGAACCTGGGTCACCACCGCCCACAAACAGGCCGCCATCACCAGCGAAAACAGTTTTAAACCGATGTCGTGAAACACATAGCGGCGCAGCAAGCTCATGGCCTAATGTTCCACCTCGGGGTTGAATCCGGACTCGGGAGACTTGGAGGAAAGAGCGTTCCGCGAGATGGGAGCGGCGGCGGGGTTAGCCTCCAGTTCGGCCCCATTGGTCATGGGCGTGGGCAAGGCCGTGGCCGGCACGTAGCGGTGCAGGAGCTGGCTCAGACGCTGGCGTAATTCTTCGGCGGTGAGATCGCGCTCAATCTTGCCTCCTACGGTCAGGCTGATGGCGCCTGTCTCTTCCGACACCACCACCGCGATGGCGTCCGTTTCCTCGGTAATGCCGATGGCGGCGCGGTGGCGGGTGCCCAGTTGATTGGAAATCACGGGGTTCATGGACAAGGGCAAAAAGCAGGCCGCGGCTGCTACCCGATCCTTCTGCACAATCACGGCCCCGTCGTGCAGAGGAGCGCTGGGGCGAAAAATAGTGGCCAGCAGGTCGTAGGAGAGCCGAGCATCCAGGGGCACACCGCTCTCAATATGGGTGCGCAGCCCGATCTCCCGCTCGATCACAATCAGGGCGCCCGTCTGGTTCTGGGAAAACAGGTTAGCCGCCAGTACGATGTCGTCGTAGGCTTCGGCGGCGGCAGATTGCGAGCTCCGGGCAAAAACGAAGCCGCGGCCCAGCTTGGCCAATAAGTGGCGGATTTCCGCCTGAAAAACCACGATCAGGGCAAAGATGGCGTAGGGGAGGAGGGTAACGCGAATCCAGTTGATGGTTCTCAGTTCGCCCAGTTGGCCCAGCCAGAAGATGACCGCCAGTACGCCCACGCCCACCAGCATGGGCGCGGCCCGCGTGCCGCGAATCAGAACCAGAAACTGATAAATCAGCACCGCCACCAGCAGGATGTCAATTACCGACATCAGGGACAGGGGTGGCAAGCGCCCTAGAATCTCAGTCAAAACCAGCCTCTTTGCAGGGAACGGTGGCGGAGCCCGATCTTCTATTCTAGCCCAGGATGGGAGCAGTTAGCGGGCTGCCGGGGTGACAAAGAGGGAAAGCAGAGGTTTGAACGATTCAAAATACAAATTTTCACAAATTGGAAACGGCCAACCCTCAATGCTCTTTTTCTGAGTGCTCTGCGGTAAAAAGCAGGCCTAGGCTTTGACCACCTTGCCGCTGCGCAGGCAGGAAGTGCAGACCC
Source organism: Terriglobales bacterium (assembly GCA_035496875.1). Lineage (GTDB taxonomy): Bacteria > Acidobacteriota > Terriglobia > Terriglobales > Acidobacteriaceae > JAICWP01. The sequence goes on from DATJEH010000055.1 coordinate 13,462, forward strand.
GCAGCTTGCGGGTGGCGCCGTTCACGATGGCCCGCACCGGGCGCAAGTTTACGTTCCAGCGCCGCCGGCTGGTGTTGTGGGCGTGGCTGATGGTGTTGCCGAATTGCGGCCCTTTGCCGCAGATATCACATACCCGTGCCATGAATGCTCCAGAATAGTAAGAACTTAGTGGGACAAACCTAGATTTTACCGGATGCGAGCGGGTTTGGACAAACCGGGTGAAATGCGGGCCCTTCAGGGGTGGAGCAGCGCTTTAGCGCTGCACTGGCCGGGGTTTTTCGACTCGGGCATGCGCCCTCGCTCAATATGACAGTCTCAGGGAGAAGGCCGGTTAGGGATCCCATCTGTGCGGTCGCTCGACGACACCTAGCAATGCAATTCCCTGTGCGATACTGAGAATATGCCCCCCAATCAGCAGGCTGATCCCAAGTCGGTCACGGTGAATCTGACCGCGGGAACGGGCATGGACATCGAGTGGAAGGACGGCCACCACTCCAGCTACAGCTTCAAATGGCTGCGCGACGCCTGCCCTTGCGCGCTGTGCGACGAAGAGCGGGGCAAGGGCGGCCGAGAGCCCGGGGAGCCGCCCAAACCAGCCCCCGGGGCGCTGCCCATGTTCAAAGCTCCGGCCAAGCCGCTGCAGGCCGAGCCCGTGGGCAAATACGCCATCCGCTTTCAGTGGAATGATGGCCACGAACTGGGCATCTATTCCTGGGATTTTTTGCGCGAGTATTGCCCCTGCGAGGCCTGCGTGGCAGAGCGGGTGGAGAAAGCGAAAGCGAAGTAGGCCATGATCGCGAAAGTTGGCCTCCGCGCCACATAGATTGGCAGATCCGTGGAAGCGCAGGGCCTTGGCCCTGCGATAAAGTCGAACCAAGACTCGGGCTTTAGCCCCGGTGCCACAGCGGCTGAAGCCGGTTTAAATTTCGCCCTGATTCGTGGGGCTGAAGCCCCCCGCTTCCACTCTCATTCAGCGAAGGTGGGACGCCATCGCTACCGCTGGCGAGACGCTGGCGCCATTAAGGATGTAACGTTGTCGTTTCTGAACCAACTCAACCCGCAGCAGGGCGAGGCCGTGGAGAACACGGAAGGGCCGCTGCTCATCCTGGCCGGCGCGGGCAGCGGCAAGACCCGGGTGATCACTTACCGCATCGCCCACCTGATTGATACCTGCGGCGTGGCGCCCGATTCCATTCTGGCGGTCACTTTCACCAACAAAGCGGCGGCGGAGATGGCGGAGCGGGTGGAGAAACTTGTCGGCGGCCACACCCTGGCCAAGCCGCTCATCGCCACTTTCCACTCCTTCTGCGTGCGCCTGTTGCGGCGCGACATCGAGGCGCTGCGCATCCCTTCCGCCAGCGGCGGCGAGCCTATCGGCTTTCGCAAGGATTTTGTTATCTACGACGAAACCGACCAGCAGATGGTGGTGAAAGGTGCCATGCGCCGCCTGGGCGTGGATGACAAGCAGACCAAGCCCAGCGCGGTGCTCTCTCATATCTCCTGGGCCAAGAACCACATGCTCGATCCCCAGGAGGTCTATCTCAACTCCCGCGATCCCAAGACCGAGCGCGTGGCCCATATCTACGAGATTTACCGCCAGGAGTTGCGTAAGGCGAATGCGCTCGACTTCGACGACCTGCTGCTGGAGGCGGTGCGCCTGCTCAAGGCGGTGCCCGAGGTGCGCGAAAAGTACAACCGGCGCTTCCAGTACATACTGGTGGACGAGTACCAGGACACCAACCGGCCGCAATACGAGTTAATGCGTCTGCTGGCGGGCACGCGGCACAACGTGTGCGCGGTGGGCGACGAAGACCAATCCATCTATTCCTGGCGCGGCGCCGACATCCGCAACATTCTGGAGTTTGAGAAGGACTTTCCTGACGCCAAAATCATCCGACTGGAGCAGAACTACCGCTCCACGCAAAACATTCTGCAGGCAGCCTCGACGGTGGTGGGCAACAACGTGCGCCGCAAGGGCAAGAACCTGTGGACCTCGCGCCAGGGCGGCGCCAAAGTGGGCTACTACGAAGCGCCGGACGGCGAAAACGAAGCCCTGTTTGTGGCCGATTACATCTCCCGCTATCTGCAGGAGTCCGCCGGCCAGGGCGATGAGGCGCGCGCGGCGGTGCTCTACCGCACCAACTCGCAGTCCCGCCTGTTTGAAGAAGCCATGCGGCGCTACGGCCTCAAGTATCACGTGGTGGGCGGTTTCTCCTTCTACGAGCGGGCTGAAATCAAGGACTTGATTTCCTATCTCAAGGTCATCCACAACCCCGACGATTCCATCTCCCTGCTGCGCGCGCTGAATACGCCGCCCCGCGGGATCGGCAAAACCACGGTGGAGACGCTGGAGCACCTGGCCCTCAACACCGGGCTATCCCTGTGGGGCGCCATCGGCCAGGCCATCGAGCAGCAACTGGTGCCGGCGCGCGCTGCCGCCGCCCTGGGCGGGTTTAAGCAGATCATTGATGATGGCCGGGCCATGCTGGCGGGGAAGTTCGTGGAGAAGGTGGAGCACGATGCGGAGGAGGAGGCTCTCGGCCAAACTGTCGACGGTCAACGGTCGATGGTCAACGGCCCAGACGACGAAGAGCCATCGCAAGCCGACATCTCCTTCGATTTTGGGATGGAGGAAGATACGAAAGAACTGGCGGCGGGACGAACCCAGGGCAGCCGGCAAGATGCCGGCGCTACGGATGCCGAAGACCGGGAACCGAAGGCCGACGACTATCTTGTCGCCGACCGTGAGCCGTCGACCGTTGACGGTTTCCGTTCCCCCGGCGGTCCAGCCAGCACCGCTGAAATCCTTAAGTTCCTGATTGACCGCACCGGTTACATCCGCAAACTGGAAGAAGAGGACACGCCCGAGGCCCTCTCCCGGATTGAGAATCTTCGCGAACTGGTGAACGCGGCCATGGATTCGCGCGACCGCGGCGAAACCCTGGACCAGTTCCTCGACCACGCTGCCCTGATCAGCGATACCGACCAGTACGTTGCCGGGGCGCAGATCACACTCATGACGCTGCATTCCGCCAAGGGCTTGGAATTTCCCTTGGTGTTTCTCTGCGGGCTGGAAGAGGGCCTGTTCCCGCACTCCCGCACGCTGATCAATCCGGATGATATCGAGGAAGAGCGCCGGCTGTGCTACGTGGGCATGACCCGCGCCATGAACACGCTGCTGTTGACGCGGGCCCTTTACCGGCGCCGTTACGGCACCGATCTGCCCGAGGCTGCCATACCTTCGCGCTTCCTCGAGGAAGTGCCACCGCAGTTGCTGGAGGACCTGGGTTCGCCCCGCCGTGCGCGTGTGCAGGCCGGGCTACCGACTTCCTGGAGAACAGCACAGGGTGCTTCGCACACGGAAGACCGCCACTACGCGTACGAGGACGAGGACCAGAGCCTGGCCTGGAACGCGAGTGCGGGCGGCGGGACCAGTCCGGGTCGGGGGCCGCGAAAAGCCAGCTACGGCGGGCCTACTTACAATTCCATTGATAACATTGCCGAGTTCTTCGCCTCCCGGGGCAAGAAGTTTTCCCGCCCCAAGGTGGAGGTGCCCCCGCCCAGTGGTGCCCGCGGTTTTCGGCCGGGGCAGAGGGTGCGCCACCCCAAATATGGCGAGGGCACCGTCTATAAGCGCGAAGGAGAAGGTGAAGAAGCCAAGATTACTGTACAATTCCCTCGATTTGGCCTGAAAAAGCTGGTGGAGAAGTATGCCCAGCTGGAGAAGGCGTAAAGGCGGTAGTTAGTAGCTGGTAGTTAATTACGTGGCCATACTCAATGGAGAGAAAGACGCATTCATGGCAAATACGAAAAGTCTGAGCAAGGAAGAACGTAAGAAGAGCAAGCGCGCCAAGCGCAAGGAACGGGAGCAGAAGAATCCCAAGAAGAAGCGGGATTACGCTCGTGGCTCCAAGAAGCGCAAGATGAAGAAGATGGTTCGCGGCCAGGCCAAGCGTTAGGCGTGTAGGCGGGGCCAAGCCCCGCCTGGCCCGGGGCGCAGCCCATGGGCCCACACATACCACCACGGCCCCACAGGAGCACAGTGGCAGAGACGACCACGAAGGAAGCCAAACAACCTCCGGCCGCCCCGAAGGGCAGCCAGTTGCTTGCCAAGAAATCCATTGACAAGCTGATCGCGGAAGCCGAAGAGCCCGAACACCGGCTGAAGAAGACGCTGGGCCCGTGGAGCCTGACCGCTCTGGGCATCGGCGCCATCATCGGCTCGGGCATTTTCGTGCTCACCGGCACGGCGGCCGCAGGCGAGAACTTCACGGTGCCTTCCATCCTGCACGCGCAGGTGATGGACCTGCTGATCGGCCTGATCCGCCACGGCAATACGGCCAGCGTGCTGATGCATGGCCGCCCCGCGGCCGGGCCTGCTATCGCGCTTTCCTTTCTGCTGGTCGCTTTTGCCTGCAGCTTCGCCGGACTGTGCTACGCCGAACTGGCCTCGATGATTCCCATCGCCGGCAGCGCGTACACCTACTCCTACGCCACCCTGGGCGAAATTTTTGCCTGGATCATCGGCTGGGACCTGATCCTGGAATATGTGGTCAGCAACGTGGTGGTGGCCATTGGCTTTGGCGCCTATACCAAGGCGCAGCTCGCGTCGTTCGGGCTCAGCCTGCCCGACAGGTGGTCCACGCCGGTGTGGGACGCCGGTCACTGGACGGGCGCTTACTTCAACATTCCCGCGTTCCTCATCGTTTTTATCTTGACGGTGCTGCTGGTGCGGGGTGTGCGCGAATCGGCCGAAGCGAATAACGTCATGGTGGCCATCAAGATCGGCGCAATCCTCACCTTCCTGGTCATCGGCGGCATGCTGGTCCATCCCGGTAACTGGAAGCCGTTCGCTCCCTCCGGTTTTGCCGGCGTGGTCAGCGGCGGCGCCATTGTGTTCTTCACCTACATAGGCTTCGATTCGGTCTCCACCGCGGCGGAGGAAGCGAAGAATCCGCAGCGCGATTTGCCCATCGGCATCATCGGCTCGCTGATTGTCTGCACCATCCTTTACGTCGGTGTCTCCATCGTCCTGCTGGGGATGATGAAATATCCCACCTTCACCTCCGGTGAAGCGGCGCAGGCGCCGGTGGCCTACGCGCTGCAGCACCTGGCGGCCAATAAGTGGTCGCAGGCGGTCATCATCATCGGCGCGCTCATGGGCATGATCTCTTCGCTGCTCGTCTTCCAGTACGGGCAGGCGCGCATCTGGTACGCCATGTCGCGCGACGGCCTCTTTCCCAAGCTGTTCTCCACCGTGCACAAGAAGTTCAAAACGCCCCACCTCTCCACCTGGATTGCCGGATTTGCAGTGGGCATTCCGGCGGGCATTTTTGCCGTCAGCGAAGCCGCCGACCTCTCTAATATCGGCACCCTGTTTGCCTTCCTGCTGGTTTCCCTGGGGGTGATTGTGTTGCGCCGTACCCAGCCCGACCGCCAACGCGGTTTCAAAGTGCCGTTTGTGCCCTGGTTCCCGCTGATTTCAGTGGTGCTGTGCGTGGGCCTTATGAGCGGCCTGCTGGTCATTACCTGGCTACGCTTCTTTGTGTGGCTGGCCATCGGCCTGACCATCTATTTCCTCTATAGCCGGCATCACAGCGAGTTCGCCAAATCGAATCGGCCATGAGCTTCGGGCAGCAGATCACCTTCGATTACAAGCTGGCGCCTCCCAGCCCTTTTATCCTGTCGCTGCCCAAGGCGGAGCTGCACCTGCACCTGGAAGGCTCGGTGGAACCGGCTACGCTGGTGGAATTGCGGCAGCGCCACGGCCTGCCCGGCGCCAGCCTGGCCGAAGTTGAGTCCGTCTACGAGTACCACGACTTCAACGGCTTTCTGATGGCTTTCAAGGCCATCACCGAGCACCTGCAAAGGCCGGAAGACTGGGAACTGATCACCTACCGGCTGATGCAGCGGTTGCGGTCGGAAAACGTGCTGCACACCGAAGTTTATGTTTCCGTGGGCGTGTGCCACTGGCAGGGCAAAGATTTCGACGCCATTTTTGAGGCGCTGGAGGGCGGCCGGGCGCGAGGCGAGCGCGATTTCGGCGTGTCTCTGCTGTGGATTTTCGATGCTACCCGCCACTTCGGCCCGGAGCGCGCGCAGCGAGTGGCCGAGACGGCGGCGCAGTATCGCGATCACAACGTGGTCGCCTTCGGCATCGGCGGCGACGAGCGCCGCGCCGGTCCAGAATTGTTCCGCGACACCTTCGCCTACGCACGCGACCACGGCCTGCGCCTGGTGGCCCATGCCGGCGAAACCACCGGGCCGGAATCCATCTGGGGCGCCATGAACCTGAAAGCGGAGCGCATCGGCCACGGCCTGAGCGCCTGGTACGACCGTGAACTTATGGCCGAATTGGCGCAGCGGCAGATTCCGGTGGAGATCGCCATCACCAGCAACCTGCGCACCGGCTGTTGCCGCACCCTGCAGGAGCACCCGCTGAAGATGTACTTCGATGCCGGAGTGATGGTAACGCTCAACTCCGACGATCCTGGCCTCTTTGGCACCTCCCTGGGGCGGGAATATCAGCTGGCGCAGGACGCATTCGGCTTTACCAACGAACAGCTGCGCGAGCTGGCGCGCAATTCATTTGAGGCGTCGTTTTTGCCGGCTGAGAAGAAACTGGCGTTTCTGAACGCGGTGGATGCGACCAGCACAAATCTGTAATGGGCAATTTGTAACTTGTAATGAACGGCTGCAAACACCGAGCTTGATGTCTTAATTGCTCAATTACCAAATTACTCAATCTCATGCATCTTCACATCGGCATCGTGGCTTGCAGCGCGGAGGGCGCAGCGCTCTGCTACCGCACTGTCTGTCTGGAGGGTGCGGCCGTGATGGGCCGCCACGCTCATCCTGAAGTCTCCCTGCACACCCATTCCCTGGCCGACTACATGGGCTGCATCTACGCCGACGACTGGCAAGGCGTGGCCGAGCTCATGCTGTCCTCGGCGGAGAAGCTGGCCTGCATCGGGGCTGACTTTCTCATCTGCCCCGATAACACCATCCATCGCGCTTTCGACCTGGTGGCGCCGCGCTCGCCCCGGCCCTGGCTGCACATCGTGGAAGAAGTGGCGGCCGAAGCCAAACGCCAGAACTACCGGCGGCTGGCGCTGCTGGGCACCCGCTACACCATGGAAGGCCCGGTTTATCCAGCCAAACTGGCGGCCGCTGGCATTGACTACGCCGTTCCCACCGCCGAGGAACGCGAGCGTATTGACCAGATCATCATGGACGAACTGGTGTACGCGAAATTCATCCCGCAATCGCTAGCGTATTTTCTGGAAGTGATAGGCCGGCTCAAAGCCATGGGCTGCGATGCGGTGGTGCTGGGCTGCACGGAAATTCCTCTGCTGGTGGCACCTGAAACTTCGCCTTTGCCTACGCTCGATTCCACGCGCATTCTGGCGCGGGCGGCGGTGCGAAAAGCAGTGGGGAGTCGCCAGTGTGCGGAAGCTGGGGTTTAGCTGCCCACCCCGTGGCCACCACCGACTATCTCTCAGGTAAAATGCTCGGCCCGGAAGATTCTCCAGGAGAGGTCACATGCGAACTGCCTTTCTGCTCTCGGTGTGCAGTCTGATTCTTGCGGCTTTGCCTAGTACGGCGCAGCAGGCGTCTTCTCTCTCACCCGAGGTGCGGCAGTTCGTCAAGGTGGACGCGCCGGTCATCGCGCTGACCCACGTCAAGGTGATTGACGGCACGGGGGCGCCGGCGCGGGCAGACCAGATCGTGGTCATTGCCGGGGACAAAATCCAGGCGCTGGGCAGCGCCGCCACGGTTACCTTGCCGCCCAACGCCAAGGTTCTCGACCTGCCTGGCTACAGCTTAATTCCCGGGCTGGTCATGATGCACGAGCATCTCTTCTACGCCGCGGGACTGGCGCGCAATTCCGACGGCTCGCCGGCCCAACCCATCATGCTCAAGGAGGTGGGCTTCAGTTTCCCTCGCCTTTATCTTGCCGGCGGCGTGACCTCGATGCGCACCGCGGGCAGTCTCGAGCCCTATGCCGACCTGAACATCAAGCAGTTGATTGATGCCGGCAAGATGCCTGGTCCCAAAATTGATGTTACCGGGCCCTACCTGGAAGGACCGCATTCCTTTTTCACGCAGATGCACTTTCTTACCGGCCCGGACGACGCGCGCAGGCTGGTGGACTACTGGGCCGACCAGGGTGTCACCTCGTTCAAAGGGTATATGAACATCACTCGCGCCGAACTGGGCGCCGCCATCGAGGAGGCCCACAAGCGCCACATCAAGGTCACCGGCCACCTCTGTTCGGTGACTCAAACTGAGGCGGCGGAGCTGGGCATTGATGACCTGGAGCACGGCCCCATGTTCGTGGACACTGAATTTGTGCCCGGCAAAAAGCCCGACCAATGCCCCGATGGCAAGGCAGCACTCGGTTCGCTGCTCAAAGAGGACGTGGACGGACCTGGGGTGCAGAAGATGATGCACACGCTTATTGATCGTCATGTGGCGGTCACTTCCACGTTGCCGGTGTTCGAACTGGATGTGCCCGGGCGGCCGCCGCTGCGCAAAGAAGTGCTGGATTCGATGCTGCCGCAGGCGGAAATCAACTACCTGCAGGCGCGCGCCACCCGTCCTTCGCCCGAGATTGCCACGCTTTTCAAGAAAGAACTGCAATTCGAGCACGAATTCGTCAAAGCCGGCGGCCTGCTGCTGGCGGGCTGCGATCCCACCGGCATGGGCGGAGACCTGGCCGGTTTTGGCGACCAGCGCGAAGTCGAACTTCTGGTGGAAGCGGGCTTCACGCCCGAGGAAGCCATCCACATTGCCACCGCCAACGGTGCTCAGTATGAAGGCCAGTCGCAGCAATTCGGTACTATCGCGCCCGGCAAGCAGGCTGACCTGGTGCTTATTCACGGCGACCCCTCCGCCAACATCAACGACATTGAGAAGGTGGATACCGTGTTCAAGGACGGCGTGGGCTACGATTCGCAGAAGCTCATCGAATCGGTGCGCGGTACGGTAGGGCTGTTCTAAGCGCCGCCGGCAATACTTCTAGTCTCCGCTTTGGGGTGTAAGCGCCGCCGACCGCACCGCAGGCGGGTACTTCGCCTGCCGGTGCACCCGGTCAAACACTACAAAGAGCAGGCCGATGAGCCCGAATATGAGCACGCTGCCTTCCGGGCCCACCGAGCCCCCCGTGAGCCAGCGCGGCCCATGGAAATGCGAGCTGAGCAGGTGCCCGGGCATCAGGGTGCCGCTGTCGGGCACGGAGTAGAGGAAGGTTTCGCCCCAGTCGAAGGCCAGGTGGAATCCGATGGCCAGCCACAGGGTTCCGGTGCGGCGCACGGTCAAGGCCAGCCACAATCCAATTAGAGCTGCAGCCAGCCCACCCACCCAGGCCTCTCCCGGGTTTCCCATGTGGATGGCGCCGAACAGAAATGACAGGAAGAGCGCCGCCGGCCAGAAGCCTACTCCTTCGGTCAGGGTCGCCAGGGTATAGCCGCGAAACGTGAACTCCTCGAACAATCCCACGAACAGAAAAAAGACGCCCCAGAACACGCCCCACTTCACCAGGTAATAGCCGTGCAGCACGACCTTGCCATAATCGAAGGCGCTGGCCCCGTGCAGCGCGGCCATGAGCAGGCTGACAGAAACAATGCCCCAAAGCATGCCTTCCCAGAAATTGCGGCCGAAAATGCCAGGTGCGGGCAAGCCGTATTCCGCCAGCGGATGTTCTTCAAACTTGCCCAGGATGAGCGCCGGCGCCAGCGCCGCCAGGAACATGGCAACTTCCTGCGCGAGCGCGGTCCAGGCGTCAAATCCGGGCCGGCGCGGCGCCACCAGCCATAGCACAACAAAGCTGAATGCGAAGAAGCACAGCGTGGCCAGAACCAGATAGGATAAAAATCGCCAGCCCGGCCGCAAGCCTTGCGGTCCGATAAAGATCTTCCTCCCGTGAGAGGGCGGCACCTGGGGCTGCGGGGTTTCTTCGCTCCCTCCCGTGGGCAGCGGCGAAGCGGATGGGTTGTTGGCCTCTTGCATGCTGGACTTCAGGAACCTGCTTCCACATGGTAAAACAACAGTACCTGCCACGGATGCCAGGATTCTTCAGCCGCGACCGCTTTGGAGCCCCCCAACTCGCGGCGCTGCTCATGCTTTTTCTGTTCGCCGCCCAATGTGTCTGGCTGATTGCCGCCAATCCCATTGCGCCGAGTGAAAGCGCCCGGCTGGAACGCGGGCTGGCGCAGTGGCAGCAGGGCCGCATTAGCCTGCAGGATCCATATCGCTCGCCTCTGTACTATCTGGTAGCGTCGCTCCCCATTGCCAACTATCGCGGCGCCGGTGATGCCGCCAGCATGACCCGCTGGCGCTGGCAGGTGCGCCTGCCCTGGCTCATCTTTGGCCTGCTGCTGGGCGCTTCTATCTGGTACGTGGCGCGGCGTCTTTACGGCAATGCGGGTGGCTACATCGCCCTGGCTCTTTATTGCTTTTCGCCGTTGATGATCGCCCAGGCAGCCAGCTTCTATGTACAACCGGAAGTGACGGCGGCCTGGGGCGCCTTCGGAGCCGTTTTCACCGCCATTGCGGTTGCCCACACACTCTATGCGCCGCGCCGCGTGTTGTGGAATTGGCGCCGCATTCTGCTGCTGGGTCTTTCCCTGGCGCTGGCCATTGGTTCCCAATTCTCGCTCTGGGTGGTGCTGCCCATGGCTCTGGGGCTGCTGCTGTACCTGGCGCCCGGCCGCCGGGGAGCGGCGCTGGCTATCTTTGGCGCCAGTTGCGCGGTCGCCTTGGTGGTATTGTGGGCGGCCTATTCCTTCAGCTTTGCGGCATTCAGCGCCGGCCTGCACCGCGCCGCCTTCTGGGATGTCACTTGGGAGGCGCTGCGTGTCCCCTTTGGCTACAAGGACCTGCTGGTCCGGTTGGTGCGCACCAGCCCCGCCCTGGTCGTCTTTGTTCCCTGGGCGCTGATTACATTTTTCGTCTGGCGCCGCGCCCGCTACTTCGGCAACACAGCGCCTCTGGTGGTGGCGGTTATTTTCCTCTTTCTCGGCCTGATCAATCCCCACCAGCCTGGCCTGGGATTTGAGCTGGTCGCCATGCCCATTCTGTTTGTATTCATTGCCGGGGTGCTGGCCGATCTTCTGGAAACCCGCCAGCGCCAGATCGTCATGGGTGTCGTGGTCGGCCTGCTCACCGCCTACATCATCTGGAGTGTGACCTCTTTGGGCCGCATCGGCCGCCTGTAAATCGAGCCAAGAGCTACTTTCTCTAACAAAAGACAGCACTTTCGCCTTGTCTCCGGGTTGGCAATAAAGCCGAGTCGCGGCGGGGTTCCATGCATCCCAATAAGGGGTATGATTTAGCCATGCGGCGGCTGATGATGTCCGCGGTAGGAATGCTTGCGGTGGCGCTTCTGGCGCCGTTTTCGCCCGCCCAGGTGCGTGGCGTGCCTGCCCCGGATAACAACCAGGGCCACGGCCGGTCAACAGCGGTTCAGGGCTCACCTCGAGGCCATGCGAGTGTAATGCCCACCCCAATCGGCGTTTCGCCTGCGCCTGCGCCCTCGTTTCCCAGGCCCACTCCGATCGGTGTGCCCCCCACATTGCCTGTTCCAGGGACCGACAACGTCGGCTTCGGAGGTGGTTTACACCACCACCGTCGCCATCCTAATAATTTTTTCGGAGGCGCCTACCCGGTTTACGTTCCGGTGCCGGTGGTAGTGGACCCCTATTCCATGTATCAGGCGGCGCCTGATCAGGGGGACGAGGACGCCGACGACCAGGCCGTGGTTCCCGGGCCAACGGTTTTTGAGCGGCGCTCGCCCGGTGAGGCAACAGCCGAACAACCGGACGAAGGCATGGTGTCTGCAGCCGCCGCGCCGCCAACGGCCGCAGCCGAGCCTTCGCCGTCCCCGGCGGCCTCTGCTGCTGCCAGCCAGCCCGCCCAGCCGGAAGACCCGAGCGTGCTGGTTTTCCGTGACGGCCACCGGCTTGAAGTAAAGAATTACGCCATTGTGGGCGATACGCTTTACGACTTCACTCCCGGGCACATGCGCAAGGTTCCGCTTTCGCAACTCGATTTGACGGCCACGGTGAAGGCCAACGACGAGCGCGGCGTGGATTTCGTTCTTCCCGCCTCGCCCAAGGGCAACTGAGGCAACACGGTTTGAATATCTTGCTGGCTGAGGCACGACCATGAAGCACGCCATGCGGTGCACACTGGTTCTCGTTCTTCTGGGTGCCGCGCCCGCGCTATTTGCGCAACGTATGGGCGGCGGTGGGGGCGGTGGCGCGCATTCGGGAGCAGCGGTGGCGGGTGGGGGTCATTTCGGCGGCGGCTTGGGCCACGGCGGATTAGGCCATAGCCCTGGCTTCGGCGTTGGCCATGTCCGGCCCGGCATTGTCGGCGGCTTTCACCATCGTGGTTTTCGCAACAACCGCTTCGTCTCTCCCTTCTGGAGCACCGCCTACTGGTGGGACGATAGCTACTATCCCGATAGTGGGGAGCAGGTGGTGCAGCCACCTGCCACTTCGGTCATTGTGCAGCAGGCGGCGCCTCAGCCCGTCCAGGAAGTGAAACCCGCCAGTCCTCTGCTCATTGAGTTGCAGGGCAACCGCTTTGTCCGCCTCACCGGCAATGACGTCAATCCCCCGGTGACAGGCGGCACCGTCCAATTGGCTGCCCGTGAGGGCGACCAACTTCCTCCCGTGGTGCTTATTTTTCGCGATGGACACCGACAGGATGTTTCCAGCTACTCCATTATTGGCCCTGCACTCTATGTTTCGGGTTCCTATTGGACGAACGGCTACTGGACAGAGAAGATCCTGCTTGCCGACCTCAACCTTCCCGCCACTATGAGCGCCAATCAGGAGCGCGGGGTGAATTTCGCGTTGCCCTCCGCGCCCAACCAGGTAATCACGCGGCCCTGAGGTGTGCGCCATTTCTTACCACAGAGGACACAGAGCGCACAGAGAGAAACATCGTCATTGAGTTTCTGATGTTCTCGATTTTTGCTCGTCCCCTAAGTCGTCCAGGTACGTCCCACAAATCGTCAATCGAAAATCCTCGATCGTCAATTGGCTTTCTTAGTGTCCCCTGTGATTAGAATGCGCTGATGGCTTCCGACTCAGCCGCCCCCTGGGGCTCTGCCTTCCGGGTGGCGGCTTCAAAGAAGTGGCGCCGCCAGTCTGCCGCCATGGGCGGCGGCGTTACGCAAGCGATCGTGCAACTCGCCGCCGCCCAGCCAGGCATGCGCGTGCTCGACCTGGCCTGTGGAACCGGTGAGCCCGCCATCAGCCTGGCTTCACAGGTTGGCGACCAGGGCCGGGTGATGGCGATTGACATCAATGGCGAGTTGCTGGCCGTCGCGCGCGGACGGGCACAGCAACGCGCGCTGCGCAATCTCTCCCTTCAACGGGCGAACGCGCACGCTCTGCCTTTCGCCGATGCCAGCTTCGATCTGGTGACCAGCCGCTTCGGCGTGATGTTCTTCGACGACATCGCCTGCGCCCTGGCTGAAGCCCGCCGCGTCTTGCGCCCGCGCGGCCGCATTGCATTGCTCGCGTGGGGCCCGTTTGAGCAGCCCTACTTCCTCAGCACCATCGCCCTCGTTCTGCGCCATGTGTCCGGCCCCATGCTCAGGCCCGGCGCGCCCAACATGTTCCGATTTTCCCAGCCAGGCTCGCTGACTGCCGCCCTCCATCAGGCTGGGTTCGCTCGGATTGAGGAGCGCAGTGTCACCGTCCCCTGGAGCTGGCCAGGCACACCGGAAGAGGTATGGGAGTATTTTCGCGAGGTCACGGCGCCATTTCGTCCGCTCTTTGCTCGCATCCCGGGGGAAAAGGCGGAGCACATAGACGCCGAAGTTGTCACCGCCATTCGCCGCTACTACGATGGCCAGCAGGTGAACTTTACGGCCGATGTAGTCCTGGCCTCCGCCCATTGGTGATTTTCACCACGAACCAGGGCGGCCGTGCAGGTAAACTTGCCCGTCAAGGGGTAGGTGAATGGTTGGGAAAAATATTGTGCTGACGCTGGTGGTGGCGGCCGCAGCCGCCTGCCTGGGATGGGAAAAGGCGCCCGCGGCGTGGACTCCGTTGCGCATTTTCGGATTGTGCCTGGCAACGGCGGCCTTCGTGTTGTGGTCGGCGGCGCGCTTTCAACTGGGAAACTCGCTCACCGTATCAGCTCAGGCCAGGCAACTGGTCACGCGCGGCCTGTATGCCAAGATCCGCAATCCCATCTATGTGTTCGGCTCCCTCTTTATCGCCGGCTACATTCTGCTGCTGGACCGACCGCGCTGGCTGCTGATGTTCCTGGTCATCATCCCGCTGCAGCTCTGGCGCGCCGGCAAAGAAGCCCGCGTGCTGGAAGCCACGTTCGGAGAAGCGTATCGGGCCTACCGGGCTCGGACCTGGATGTAGGTACAATCTGGCGTGCGAATTCTTCTGATATTTCTGTTCTTTAATTTTCCAGCCTATGCCCAATGGTGGTCGGTTAAGACTAGCGGGCTGGACACCAACCTGCGCGGCGTCAGCGTGCATACCGTTGTCAGCGACAGCAACAAAAACGTGGACCTGGTGTGGGCTTCCGGCTCGAACGGAGTGATTCTGCGTTCGACGAACGACGGAAAAACCTGGAAGCAGTTCAGCGTGCCCGGGGGCGCCGGCCTGGATTTTCGCGACATCGAGGGCTTCGACGCTAACACCGCCTACGTGATGTCGAGCGGCGACGGCGATCAATCGCGGATCTACAAAACCACCGACGGGGGCACAACATGGAAGCTGCAATACACGGACAAGCGGGCGGGCTTTTTTCTTGACGCGCTGGCCTGTGAATCCCCGACCCACTGCTATGCCCTGAGCGACCCAGTGGAGGGCAAGTTCCTGGTGCTGGCCACAGAGGATGGAGAGCACTGGCGGGAATTGCCGCGCGACAAAATGCCGCCAGCTCTGCCGGGGGAAGGCGCGTTTGCGGCCAGCGGCAGCGCCATGACGGTGTGCGAGGACGGAAGCATTTATTTTGGGACCGGGGTGGCGGCGGCGCGCGTCTTCCGCTCCAACGATCATGGCCGGTCATGGAAAGTGGTGGCCACGCCGATTGCCGCAGGCCCCTCCAGCGGCATTTTCAGCATCGCCTGCGAAGGCCGGGCCTATTACCTGGTTGCGGTTGGCGGCGACTACAAAGAACCCGCACGCGCCAAACAGGCGGCTATCTACTCCGAGGATTCCGGGGACACCTGGAGCCTTGCCGAGCAGCAGCCCGGAGGCTATCGCTCAGCCGCGGGCTCATTTTCTTATGGTGACTTTGCCGCCGTGGGCCCGAATGGAAGCGACATCAGCCATGACCACGGGAAGCACTGGAAGCATTCGGATTATTTGAGCCTCAACGCCGTCAGCTTCGACGGCACCCGCGGCTGGGCGGTAGGCGCCAAGGGAACAATCGCTCGCTTCAAGGATCACTACCAGTATCTGATCAAGAACGGCCATCCGATAGAAGAGTTTGTTGCGGGAGAGCTCGCCGAAGTGGCGGAACGTGGTGAGGCGGCATTAATCCCGCCTGGTGGCCGCATTCACCATTTAGCTGGCACAATAACTAAATAGATGTGAGGAGCCGTTCCCGGGGACCCATTGTTTTCCGACCGCCACCTGGTTTATCTGCTGTTGTTCCGCATCTCGCGCAGCATAGCTGCGGGCATGATCACGCTGGCGTTTCCCTACTTGGTGCTCAACAAATACCACTACGGATCGCTGACGCTGGGCCTGCTTTACACTGCGGCGGCGGTGGCCACGGCGGTGGCTGGCCTGCTGGTGGGATTTCTCGCCGACTTGTGGGGGCGTAAGCGCAGCTTGTGGCTGGTGGGGCTGATGCTGCCCGTGAGTTCGGTCATTGTGCTGGGCACGCACCACCTGGCTTGGCTATTCCTGGCCGTGGCTTTGGGCGGTTATTCCGCCACCGGCTCACTGATCGGAGGCGGGGTGGGCGGAGCCGCCCAGCCAGTGCAGACGGCCATCCTGGCCAGCCTGGCGGAATCCCATGAGCGCACCAGCTATTTTTCCGTGTTCAGTTTTCTGGGCGGTGTGTGCGCCGCCGGAGGCAGCCTGGCGGCGCGGCTGTTTACCACCCGCGACGTATTCGCGGCCGCGACCGTGGTGGCTGTCTCTGGACTGGTGTTCCTGATTCCCCTGCGGCTGCCGGAGCCGGCGGGCAAGCTGCGCCGCATGAAGAGCGCGCGGGTGATTGGCCAGTTCTCCGTCACCGGCATCCTCAATGGCTTCTCCCAGGGCCTGATCATGCCCTTCCTGATTCCTTTCTTCGTGCTGGTATATCACCTGCCCAAGGACCGCATGGCGATATACAGCTTCGCTTCCGGGGTGCTGGGCGCATTGGCGCTTCTGACTGCCCCCAAGCTCGACCAGTGGCTGGGCTTTGTGCGGGCCATCGCCTGGACGCGCGGCCTGGGCGCGGTGATGATCGCCCTGCTGCCGCTGTGGCACAACCTGCCGCTGGCGCTGGCCATTTACCTGTTGATTCCGGCGTTGCGCGTGGCCGCCCTGCCCACGCAGCAGCGCGCCCTCACTGATATGGTGCAGGCGGAGGAGACCGGTCGTGCCCTGGGCTTCAACCAGGTGATGCGCCTGGGAGCTTCCTCAGGCGCGGTGGCGCTGACCGGTTATCTTTTCGAAGAAACTGAGTTTGCCATGCCCTTCGAAATGTACGCCGCCATCATGGTGGCCAATATCTTCTTGTATTTCCGCTTTTTCGGCCATCGCGAGCAGCGGCCTGCGGAGAGTCCGGTTGGGCTGGGACAGGAGTCGGAAAAATAACGGGACCAGGCGCGGGAAACTCGCGCTATTTGACGCGGAAGACCTCGTATTGCACGTGGCTGTCGTTCCCCCGCTTGAAGGAAACCATCTTGCCCACCGCCTGCACTCCGTTCAGCCAGGAATATTTCTCGGAGCGGGTTTCAAAGGTTGGGGCGATGACAAAGTAGGCGTCTTGTGCCGTGATGGCCTCGCCACGCATCAGCCGCTGCAGGGCGTCACCTTTCAATTGCACGATGCCGTTATAGGACATGGAGATGATCTGGGCGTCCTCGGTTTCGAGGGTGAGGCGGACGTCCACACGAATCTGGCCGCCGGGCATAACCCGCGCCCAGTCGCCGGAAGGGTTGACGATTTTGGCCTTAATGCCCGGCCCACTGAGCCAGCTCCCCTGGGAGCCGATGTTCCAGACCTTAAGATTGTCGGCGGCGCTGAGGGGGCGCTCCAGAGGCACGTAGAGCGTCATCAGGTATTCGGTTTCCAGCGCGGTCGAAGGAGTTGCGGGAGCGTCCACCAAACCCATGGCGGCCAGATCGGAGGCTGCAAGCGAGGTTAATTCCTGCGGAGCTGGAAATTGAAAAGGCTGCACGGTACCCTCCTCGACAGACTGAAGAGCACGGGCCCTGCCAGCCGAGAGGCACGACCGCAGGCTGCAGGGAAAGAGATTTACCGGCGAGCATGGCACGAAGGTCGCATGCAGCAGAGGTAAAGGTTTGCACTTCGAATGGTGCAGCTTTCCATTGCAGCCCTGGGGCCGCACCAACACGCGTGCGATAACATGGTCGCGGGCGGACACGGATCGAGAGTCAAAAGAGGAATTTATGGGGGTAGCGAGCCATCTCGGCATCAAGTTGGCGGAATATGACCTCCGCATCCGCACCTTCATCCCCAATTACGAGGAGATGCTGGACGTGGCTGCAAGCGCCATTCCGCGCCGGGCGCGCAGCATTGTTGATCTGGGCACCGGGACGGGGGCCCTTGCGGAGCGCTGCCTGCGGCGGGCTTCGCGGGCGCGCCTGCTGGGCATTGATGCCGACGGGGAAATTCTGAAGCTGGCGGAACGGCGACTGGGCAGCCGCGCTCGCCTGCTGCGCGGCAGCTTTACCAGAACCTCGCTGCCCGCGTGCGACGCGGTGGTGGCCTCGTTCGCCCTGCACCACATTCGCACCCGTAGCAGCAAGCAGAGTCTGTACTGCCGCATTCGCGCGGCCCTGCAGCCGCGAGGAGTCTTTATCAGCGTGGATTGCCTTCCGGCGGCAAATCGCGGATTAGCCCGGGAACAGCACCGGCAGTGGAAATCGCACCTGCTCTCTTCCTACCCCGGGAAGCAGGCGGCGGCGCTGCTCGCTTCCTGGGCGCATGAAGATACCTATGTGCCCCTGCAGGCCGAACTGGACCTGCTCCGCCGAAGTGGCCTGAAGCCTGAGGTGCTCTGGCGCAAAGGAGCTTTTGCTGTGCTGCTGGCGCTGAGATGATTACAGGAGGGTGCGAAAACCACACCGGCGCCGGCCGCCACCTTGCGTTCTGCTTCATGGGCGGGCATTCTAGGATGGTGAAGACTTTTCTCGCGGCATCACTGCTCGCATTTTCAGGGCTGCTGGTTGCGCAACCCTCCCCCAAGTACGCCATCAAGAGCTGGAAAGCGGGCAGCGCGCAAGCCGAGCCGCAGACACTCAACATTTCCTTGAGCACCCGCGACCGGGTTTACCAAAACACTATTAACGACCTTTCTGGCCACCCGCTTTATCGCCTGCTGGTCCGGCCCGTCGCCTTCATCGGACCGGGCGACGGCATCGTCGCCTGGCACGTTTATCTCACCACTCTGGATTCCAACCACAACCTGTTGACTCCTTCCGACAGCTTGGAGCAGGAGGAGTACGCAACTCCCGATTACCTGTGGTGGTTCTACCCCGGGAAAAACCGCCTGGTCCCGATTGACGCGACGCGGGCCGTCCAGTTGCAGGGTTCTTACCTGCTGCTCAAGGCTACTGACGTAAAGGTTAATGATGCGGGCCAATTGGAAGGCATGCAGTTGAACATCACATTCACTAACACGCCGCCCAGCCCGGCCGATGCCCCCGCACAATAGGCTGTCTCAAGCTGCCTGGCCGTGATCACGGGAGTGCGCGCAGTGCGGACAATGGCAAACCAGTTCCGGCCTCCCATCCAGGAAGCTGGCACCCGAAGGCGGGGGGTGGTGTAGCGGGCAGGTCTTACCCAGGTAGACCAGAGCGCTAATGCAGATCCATGGCAGGTCGCACAAAGGGCAGAGGCGATGAGCGCGGACGTTATCCTTAAGTTCGGCCCAACCGCTGCGCACGGCCGGAATCGTGATGGTGAAAGGGACCCGCATGAGGCACCGGGCGGCGCCCCTCTATGATGGTCGCAGACGTACACAGCGCGCAATTGTCCTTTCGGACAATGGGGACTCGCGGCGGTTGGACCAAGGCTGGCGCGTCTTGTCTCAGCTGTGGGCAGCCCGCTAACCCACTGGCTCCGCCAGCGTCATATTATCTACGCATGGACCACAACGTGTGGCCGAATCTGCTGCGTCTCCGGTTCGCGCACCATGGCCAGTAGTCACATTGACGTGCTCACCGCTCCTCGGCAGATGCTGCGCGTATGCCTCATGGTCCTGCTCTTCGTTCCCATGCGCGAGCCGGTGCTGGGAAAGTTTGACCTGCTGCTGGCGAATCGTATCGTCGAGGTTTTCGCCCTCGAATTGCCACCGGCTTCGCATGTGCGCTTGCGGCAGAACATGTATGACGTGGTGGTGATTGCGCTGGAGGATTCCACGCTTACCGTTGTGCCCGCCAGGGGAGCGGCGGAGGAGGTTCAGTTGAACAGCGGCGAGGTGCGGGTGCTGCGCAGCTTCAGCGTGCAGGAGCTAGCCAACAACAGCGGCGTGAAGTCGCGCTTCATCCTGGTGGCGCTGAAGTCGCACGGAGTGGAATCTGGGGAATGCGGCTGCTCCGGCGAGGTGGAGAGGAGTATTTGCGGGTGCTCCTCCCGCCACTTGCCGCAATTGTGGGCGCTTTCCATCGGCGGCTCGACGCTGGCGGGGGTGTCGCTGGCGCCCTCCGAGAAGTTTGTGGGCGCCAGTTATCGTGACGACAGCCTGCTGGTTGCGGTAACTGATGTGCAGTTGCAGGACGAGCTGGCTTCCGGCTCCGAGTCCCGGCTTTTGCTTCCACCCGGTGCGGTGAAATGGCTGAGCCAGGGAAGTCGGCAGTTCAAGAACACCGCTTCCCACACCGCACGATTCATCACCATCGAGTTCTGACAAGATTGCAACCTGGCGCTCTTCGTAATCCGGAACCCGTGCCTGCCCACAAACAACGAGTTTCAGCTGGCGGTCACACTCGCAAACGCTCCTCCACAATGAACCAACAGAGTAAAGCAACGCACGACCGTTGCTGGCGATTCCAAAAAAGAGAGTTCATCGCCATGAAAAGGTTGCCAAGAAAGTTTCACCCCTTTGGTCCGGTTGCGCTTTGTCCTGATGGCCACTGCCCGTTGCACCTCGGTAAGTGGGCCGAAATCTTCAACTGAACTAGGATTCCGTCAGTTGCCCCATGCGTGTGGACATCCCCATCCAACGCACTCTCCGTGTCCCGCCGCGACGACCCGCGGCGGCGCGCATCGCCCTTGCCGTCGCTATTACCGGCTTGGCTCTGGCTTTAACCCTCCTGCTTTCCAATTTCGTCGAAACCCGGCTGGTGGTGTTCACGCTGGCGGTGATGGTGAGCGCCTGGTATGGCGGCTGGAAACTCGGTCTGTTTGCCACCGGTTTATCGCTGCTCGCGGGCATTCTTTTCTTTTATCCCAGCAACGAGCCGCCGGCCGCGCATCGCGGCCAAATCATCGAACTGGTTCTATTCCTGCTGCTGGCTTTGCTGGTGTGCTGGTTCAATGCGGCGCTGCGTTCGCTGCAGGAGGCATTAATGCATTCGGAGTCCAATTTCCGGTCCCTGGTACACAACGCGCCCATAGGAATCTGCCGTTGCGCGCGTGACGGAACCATCCTGCAGGTGAACCCGGCGCTGCTGCTGATGCTGGGCTATGTTTCACCTTCGGATTTGCTGGGCCGCAACCTGCTGGCCGACCTCTATACCGACCGCCGCCGTTCTGACGATCTGGAACGGAGTTTCGAATCTGACCAGCATTTTCATGACATGGAAGCGGAATGGAAGCATCGCCAGGGAAATCCCATCGTGGTGCGGCTATCGGGCCGGCCATTAACCGACGACGCGGTCAGCTCCTACGAACTGGTGGCGGAAGACATTACCGAGCGGCGCATTCTGGAGCAGCAGTTCCGGCAGGCGCAGAAGATGGAAGCCATCGGCCGGCTGGCCGGCGGCATTGCCCATGATTTCAACAACCTGTTGATGGTGATTTCCGGCTACACCCAGATGCTGCTCGACGAACTCAAAGGAGAGTCGCCCCTGCGCAAAGCGGCTACGGAAATCGAAAAGGCGGCGGACCGTGCCGCATCGTTGACCCGGCAACTGCTGGCCTTCAGCCGCAAGCAGGTGCTCTCGCCCAAAGTGCTCGATCTTAACGCGCTGGTGCTCGACAATTTGAAGATGCTGCCCCGCCTCATCGGCGAAGACATTGAGGTGGTGAATGTGCCCGGCGCCGAACTGGGCCGCATCAAGGCTGATCCGGGACAGGTGGCGCAGGTGATCCTGAACCTCGCGGTGAACGCGCGCGACGCCATGCCCCAGGGCGGAAAGATCATTCTGGAAACCGCCAACCTCACCCTGGAAGAGAGCTACACCCAGAAGCGCACCTCTATGCCGGCGGGCGAGTATGTGATGCTCGCCATCACCGATACCGGCAGCGGCATGGATGCGGACACGCAATCGCACATCTTCGAGCCCTTCTTCACCACCAAGGGGCCACAAGGCACCGGCCTGGGACTTTCCACCGTCTACGGCATCATCAAGCAGAGCGGAGGCTTCATCTGGGTCTATAGCGAGCCTGGCCAGGGCAGCACCTTTAAACTTTATTTTCCGCGCGTCACCGAGCCGGAGCTGCCGCTTGACGTTCCGGTTCCGGGCAAGAAAGCGGCCGGCGGTAAGGAAACAATCCTGCTGGTGGAAGACGAGCCCACCTTGCGCGAGCTGGTGCGGCGGTTCCTGGAGCGCCACCAGTACACCGTGCTGGAGGCGGAGGGCGGGCGCACCGCGCTCGATATAGTCGCCCAGTACACGGGCAGGATTCACCTGCTGCTCACCGACATCGTGATGCCCGACATGAACGGGCGTGAACTGGCGCGGCGGTTGCTCCGTCTCCGCCCCGGTACGCCCGTAATCTACATGTCCGGCTACACGGAGCGCGCTGTCCACCAGAATGGCGAACTGGAGAAGGGGTTGGCCTTTCTGCAAAAGCCCTTCACCGAACAGGTGCTGACCGAAAAAGTACGCGCCGTGCTGGAGAGCCGGGAACGGCAACCCCGCGAGTTCGAACTGGAAAAGGGGCAATTGCAGCTGTGGGCGGAGGACCGCGCGCCGCGCTTGCCGGTGCGCCTGCCCCTGCGTTATCGGCTGCCCGGAGAAGCGCGCTGGCGCCAGGGCACCACCGAGAACGTGAGCCGCTCCGGGGTGCTGTTTCATGCCGAACAGGCCCTGCAGCCGCGGTCGGAGCTGGAAATCAACCTGGTGTTGCCTATCGAGATTGAGGGCATAGGGGGAGCCGAAGTGCTGTGCCGGGGAGAAGTGGTGCGGATCGCCGAACCCCAGGCGGCCGACCTCAGCCCGGCCCTGGCGGCCAGGTTTCTGGAGTACCGATTGCTTAGCCGGACGCCTCCGGCGCGGGCCTGAAGGGCGTACAACCCGTCGCAGCACTCCGGCCGGAGCGGGAACCCGGGGGGCGGACATGCTAAATTGAAGGGTCATGTCTGCGCCCAACTCCGCCTTTGTGCGGGCCTGCAAAGCCCAAGCCGCGCCCTTTACCCCGGTGTGGTTCATGCGCCAGGCCGGGCGTTACATGGCGGAGTACCGCGCGGTGCGCAAGCATCATTCCCTGCTGGAAATCTGCAAAAAGCCGGAACTGGCGGCGGAGGTGACCATCACCGCAGCCGAAGCCTTGGGCGTGGACGCCGCCATCATCTTCGCCGATCTCCTTCTGCCCTTTGAGGTCATGGGGATGCGATTTCACTTCGCCTCCGGCGAGGGCCCGGTGATCGAGGCGCCGCTGCGACATGCGGAGGATATCGGCCGCTTGCGCACTGACGGCGCCGGCGGACTGGCCTATGTTGCCGAAGCGGTGCAGCGCGTGGCTCGGCACTTCGGAGAAAAACTGCCGGTGATTGGTTTCTGCGGCGCTCCCTTCACCCTGGCCAGCTACATGATCGAAGGCGGCGGCTCGCGAAATTACGTTCATACCAAGAAGATGATGTATTCGTCAGCGGGCGCATGGGACGAGTTGATGAAAAAGCTCGTGGCCGTCACCAGTCAATATGCTGTCGAGCAGGTCGAAGCCGGAGCGGACACGATCCAGATCTTCGATAGCTGGGTAGGCTGTCTCAGCGTTGAGGATTATCGACGGTACGTGCTCGCTCACGTCAGCGATCTGGTGAAGCGGTTGCAGAAGACTGGCGTGCCCATCATCTACTTTGGCACGGACAGCGCCACACTGCTGACCGCGATGAAAGAGACCGGGGCCGAAGTGATCGGATTGGACTGGCGCATTCCGCTCGACGACGGCTGGCGGCTGATGAATTTCCGAGGTGCGGTGCAGGGAAATCTGGACCCGGTGGTCCTGTTTGCGGACTGGAAAGAAATAGAACTGCGAGCCCAGGACATTCTGCGCCGAGCCGCGGGAAGGCCCGGGCATATCTTTAATCTTGGCCACGGGATCCTGCCGGAAACGCCGGTGGACAACGTGAAGCGCCTGGGCGAGTACGTGCAGAACCACGCCCACAGGTAACGGAATGACTTCCGAGCAAGCAGTGAATACCGCCATCCTTCTTCTCGCCCACGGCACCGCCGACTCCGTTGACGACATTCCCGAGTTCATGCGCAATGTC
>DATJEH010000056.1:0-37758 GCA_035496875.1 Terriglobales bacterium
GGAATTCTGCATCCAAGGATCGAGGTGAATATGAGACATCTACTGGGAATCGCACTGTTGGGCCTGGCGGTGGCCATAGGAACGGCGGCCTGGGGGCAGTCGGATACCTCCACCACAACTCCGAACACGGGCATTAAGCACGACATGAAAACCGCCGGCCGCGCTACCGGTAATGCCGCCAAAAAGACCGGCCACAAGACCGCGTCGGTGACCCGAAAGGGCTACCACAAGACCAAGCGCACCAGCAAGCGCGTGGTTCACAAAGGCGCGCGCAAGACGCGGCGCACGTCCACCAAGGTGGAGCACAAGACGACGACGGGAACGGAGCCGCAATAAACACAACGTTTCAACTTTGCAAAGTTTCAACCGTGAATTCCGAACCCGCGAAAACCTGAAATCTTGTAACTTGCACCAGCTAGCCTGAAACCGCGCTGGCTTGCAGTTGCTTGCCCCACCGCACCTGCTCGACTCGTCCAATCAGGAAAATCCAGGAAGCGGCGCCGGCCAGCGCTACCGCGGTCATGATGGCGAACGCCCAGTAAAACTGCCCGGTCCATTGCAGGACGTAGCCGGTGAGCGCCGGGCCCACCATGCCGGCGAAGTTGCCGACAAAATTCTGGAAGCCGGTCCATCGTCCTGCCGCCTGCGGACCCGCCAGAGTCTGGGTAATGGCCCAGAGGTTGGAAGAACTGGCCCCCCAGAAAATCATGCCCGCGATAATCAGGAAGACGCAAAAGGCCGGTCCGCTAACCGCGGACAGGCCGAGAAGAAGTCCGGAGGCCGCCAGGCCACCGGCCACGAACGTCTTGCGCACCCGGGTGGGGGTTGCACCGGCGGAAATCCAGCGGTCGGAGTACCAGCCTGCCAAGGTGGCGGAGGCGGCTCCCATCAGGTAGGCCGCGCCTCCCGTTTTAGCCATACTGTCCATGGAGAAGTGCCGCTCCCGCACCAGGTAGAAAGGCAGCCAGGTGATCAGGAAATAGCTCACATAATTTAGTGAAAACAGTCCCGCGCAAGTTCCCCAGGCGGAGCGCAGCCGCAAGAACTCGGGGAAGCTCGGCGCCCCGGTTTTTTTCAAAGGCAGGGCCTCGCGGGCGTCCGGCATCCACTTGAGCCAGGGCACGAGCCAGCACAGGCTGACCAGTCCGAGCACGATGAAGAAGGGGCGCCAGCCCACGCGGGCCATCAGCATTCCGCCGGCTAACATGCCGAATCCTGGGCCCAGGGTCATTCCGGCGGAGACGATGGAGTTGGCCAGTCCGCGATGCTCCTCCGGGAAGTGCAGGGCGATGATCTTGGAACAGGAGGGAAACATAACCGACTCGCCCACGCCGAGCATGAGGCGAAACACGAACAACGCTGCGATGGCGTGAACCATTCCCGTGGCGGCGGTAGCGCAGGACCAGAGGCAGAATCCGCCAGCGATCACCCAGTTGACGTTCACCCGGTCCACCAACCAGCCAGTTACCGGCTGCAAACAGGCATAGGTCCAGAAGAACGCCGAGAGCAGAAGGCCGAGTTGCGAGGCGGAGAGGCCCAGCTCATCCTTCAGCATGGGGGCGGCCAGGGAGAGATTGCCGCGGTCTATGTAATTGATGAAGGCGGAGATTCCCAGCAGGGCGAGGACCACCGTCAGCTTGCCCGTGAGCCCCTTTCGCCGGGGTAGGGTGGCGGCCGGCATGCGGGACGCAATTCTCTCCCGCAGGCGGGCTTTGCGCAACTGCTTTGCGCCTGGGAAGAGCGTGCCGGCGGAATCAATCTTTCCCGCGTCAGCTACTCGTAGCGCAGCGCTGCCATAGGATCGAAACGCATGGCGCGGCGTGCGGGAAGGTAACACGCGAGCACAGCGACGCTGGCCATGAGCACGATGACAGTGGCGTAAGAAAGCGGATCGGCCGCGCTGACCCCAAACAGCAGGTGGGTTAGGAAGCGCGACAGGGCAAACGCCGCCGCGATGCCGATGGCCAGCCCCAACAAATAAAGCTTAAGTCCCTGTGCCATGACGGTGCGCAGCACCTGGGCAGGCCGTGCGCCGAGCGCCAGCCGCAGGCCAAGTTCCTGCGTGCGCTGGGCCACGAGGAAGGAGAGCACGGCGTAAATTCCCAGGGCAGCCAGCAATAGCGCGATGGCAGCGAAGCCCCCCAGCAGCCCCGTCTGCAGCCGGGCCGGGGCAACACTTCGGTCCACCATTTCCTGCAGGGGCATGACGGCGGCCACGGGTTCTTCCCGGTCAACCGCCCAGATCTGCCGCCTTACTTCCTCGGTCACGGAGAGAGGATCGCGGGTGGTGCGCACCGCCAGGGAGTCTGGCGGGAAGAAATCCGCCTGCTCGAAAGAAAAGTAAGCCTCGGGACGCACGGGAACATCCATTCCGCCCTGGCGCATATCGGCGACCACGCCGGCCACGGTGTACCAGGACGAATCCAATTGCGGGAGTCCGCGCTTGAATCTGCGGCCCAAGGGATTTTCTCCGGGCCAGTAAGCGCGCGCCATGTTCTGGTTGATGACCGCGACCTTAAGACTGTCGGCGCCGTCGCTCCTGTCCAGCAGTCTGCCGCGGCGGAGGGTCATGCCCACGGCGCGAAAGTAGTCAGGGCTGACCACGCGCACGTTGGCAATCAGGAGATGTCTGGGGTCCACAGGATGGTTTTCAACCGTGACCAGACTGCCGCCGCCCTCATCGGCCAGCGGCAGGTAGGTGGTGTATCCGGCCGCGACCACGCCGGGCAGGGACTCCACCCGCTGCAGCACCTCGCGATAAAACTCGCTGCGGCGCGCCATGCTCTGGTATTTGGGATACTGCAGGCGGGTCTGCAAAGTAAGCACGTGTTCGGCGCGGAAGCCGGGGTCCTGGTGATAAAGCTTTCCAAAGCTGCGGATCATGAGGGTAGCTCCAGCCAGCAGGACGACGGCGAGGGCCACCTCGGTAACTACCAGGACGCCGCGCACCCGCTGTCCACCCGCGCCCACGCCCGAGCGCCCGCCACCTTGCTTAAGCGAGGTGACCAGTGCAACCTTCGCACCCCGCCACGCCGGCAGGGTGCCGAACAGAATTCCCGTGGCAACGGAAACGCCGGCGGCGAAGATCAACAGGGGGCCATTGACGGAGGGCGCGCCGCCTTCGGAAATGCCCGGCGGAATCAACTGGCCCAGAAAGCCGGTGGCCAGCACCGCCAAGCCAAGCCCGACAACCCCTCCGGCGCAGGAGAGCAGCAGGCTCTCTGCCAGCATCTGTTCGATCACCCGTTTTCGACTGGCGCCCAGCGCCAGCCGTACCGCCAGCTCGGCGGTCCGCGCGCTGCCCCGCGCCAGCAGAAGATTGGCTATATTCGCGCAGGCAATCAGCAGGAGCAAAGCAACGGCGCCCAGCAGGACCAGTAGCGCGGGGCGGACATCGCCGGCCACCTGTTCGCGCAAAGGAACAACCACCGCGGTGAGGTCTGACATATCGGCGGTGGCGAGCTGCCGGCCCAGCAGCGACATGGCTACACCGGCACGCTGCGCCGAAATTCCAGCGCGGAGCCGCGCTACCACCGTGAGAAAGTGGTCGGTTTTCCTGGCTTCTATGTAGTCGCTGGTCCATTGCGCGGGCACCCAGAGGTCAACATCTGGAGCGAGGAACTGGAACTCGCGAGGCATCACGCCGGCCACCGTGTACTTGGCGCCATTCAGCAGCAGACGCTGGCCGACCACCTGTGGCTGCGCTCCGAAACGACGTACCCATAGTCCGTAGCTCAACACCGCCGCGGGCGGCGCGCCGGGACGGCCGTCATCCGCCGTGAAGGCGCGGCCCAGAGCCGGCATGACGCCCAGCACGGAGAAAAAATTGGCAGTCACGGTATCAGCGTGCAGGTATTCGGGAGCGCCCTGGCCCAGCAGATTGAAGGAGGTGTGGGTCAAAGCGGCCACGCCCTGAAAAGCCTGATTGCGTTTTTGCCACAGTTCGAATGCCACTGGGCTTACGTTGTTGCGGGGAAAGCCGTAGGCGGTGTCATCCTGCCAGAGCATGACCAGACGTGAGGGCTCGCGATAGGGAAGAGGACGGAGCAGCACCGCGTCGGCGATGTTGAAGACAGCGGAAGTGCCGCCGATGCCGAGGGCCAGCGCCGCCCCGGCAAAGAGAGTAAACCCCGGCGACTTGCGAAACATGCGCAGCGCATAACGAAGGTCCTGCCGGATGCGGTCCAGCAGCGGGAGGCCGCGCTGTTCGCGATAGGATTCGCGCAGCTGTGCCATGCCCCCCAGCCGGAGCATGGCTTCGCGCCGCGCCTGTTCCGGAGCCAGGCCTCGCTGCAGATACTCCTCGGTAAGCATGACGGCGTGCGACTCCAGTTCCTCCGCGAAGTCGCGCTCCAGGCGGCGCATTCGTGCCCACGCCCATAGCCGCGAGCCCAGGCTCCGTAGCCGCTCCCCCATGGCGCCCCTCCTTTAAAGCTGCAATACGCGGCCCATGACCGCGGCGATGCGCTCCCAGTTCTCGGTTTCTTCGCGCAACTGCTTTCGTCCGTTGCCGGTGAGGGAATAGAACTTCGCCTTGCGGTTGTTGTCGGATGTGCCCCAAGCCGCGGTGATCCAGCCCTTCTGCAGCAGGCGAACCAGGGAAGCGTAGATGGTGCCCTGGTTAAGCAGCAGCACCTGGCCGCTGATCTGCTCGATGCGGCGGGCGATTCCGTAACCGTGCAGGGGCCCCAGCGCCTGCAGGGTTTTGAGCACCATCAGGTCGAGCGTGCCCTGCAGAACTTCCGATTTGGCTTCGGCCATACTCCTGTGGTCTCCGCACAGGAGTATGCTCCTGGACATGTGGGATGTCAACAGGGAGCCGCCGGCGGAGAATACCGCGACACCTGAAAAGTCGTGAAACCTTGAAACCTGGAAACCTGTGAAACTTCGAAACCAGGAAGTAACCCTGCGCTGACCGCAGCTGCATCCCACGAATGCTAGACTGTCGAGTCATTCATTCCATGCGGGACAAAGTCATTGCGTAAGCCGGTTCTGGTGGTGCACGGCGGGGGCTGGGCGATTCCCGACGATATGGTGGAGGCGCACCTCAACGGAGTCCGCGCCGCCCTGGCCGCGGGCTGGCACGAACTGGAACGGGACGGCTCGGCCCTGGACGCGGTGGAAGCCGCAGTCGAGGTGATGGAAGACGACGAGGCCTTCGACGCCGGCCGCGGCAGTTTTCTGAATCGCGACGGGCGGGTGCAACTGGATGCCCTCATGATGGACGGGGCCACGCTGCGCGCCGGCGGCGTGGGCTGCGTGGAACGCATCCGCAAT
This sequence comes from Terriglobales bacterium, assembly GCA_035496875.1. Lineage (GTDB taxonomy): Bacteria > Acidobacteriota > Terriglobia > Terriglobales > Acidobacteriaceae > JAICWP01. Next base: position 5,278 of record DATJEH010000056.1, read on the forward strand.
CCCATTCATGTGGCGCGTATCGTGCTGGAAGACAGCCCGCACGTTTATTTTGTCGGCCCCGGGGCGGAGCGCTTCGCCGCCGAGCATGGGGTTCCCCTGATTGAGAACCAGGAATTGGTGATCGCTCGGGAAGTGGAGCGTTTGCGGCGCACGCAGGCGCTGGGCGAATCCAAGCTGGACGTTTTTTCGGCCTCCCACGATACGGTGGGCGCGGTGGCTCTGGACAGCAAGGGCAATCTGGCGGCGGCCACCTCCACCGGAGGCACGCTCAACAAAACCCCGGGACGAGTGGGGGACTCTTCTCTGATCGGGTGCGGCTGCTACGCCGATAACCAGAGCGCGGCGGTTTCCACCACCGGCTGGGGCGAGCCCATCATGAAACTGGTGCTGGGAAAGTGGACGGCTGACCGGGTGGCCGCGGGCGCGCCTCCGCAGCAGGCGGCGAGCGAGGCCATCACCCACCTGCAGCGGCGGCTAAGCGGGCATGGCGGAATTATTGTGCTGGACGCGCAAGGCCGGCTCGGCATCGCCCACAATACCCCGCGCATGGCCTGGGGATTTGCCACTGCAGAGCAGCAGGCCAGCGGGATCAAGCGGTAGCTGATAGCGACTGCGCGAGAAGACTTGATGTATGCGATGGCGGGGGCGCAGTCATTTTGAGAGAGGGCTCATCCCCGGATCAATCTTCATGCCTGTCATGTTGAGCGAGGGCGCATGCCCGAGTCGAAACACCCCCGAGCGCGCCAAGCGCCGAGCTGCCTGGAGGGGTTTCCACCGAGGACGAAAGATGTGGAAGAATTCCCTGGTACGGTAGAGACGGTGCCCGCTGCTCTCGGCTCGGGCGTGCGCCCTCGCTCGGGATGACAGTCGTAAGGTGTTTAGCTTCTGCGAGGCCGTCGCGACAGCCGAGCGAGACGCTGTTGTACGCCCCCGCCCCTTTCTGGTCACGTCTATTTTCCCTTTACGCGCTTGCGTTTAGGACGCGCCTGATGTAAAAACCAGCGGAATTCACGTTCCAAAGTCCGGCTTCGGCTCCCCCCGCGCTGGCGGGTTGCAAGACCCGCAGGAGCCGGATTGCGTGCTGGTGTCCCCAAAAGCAAAGCACGACAGGAGTTCCCATGAACAAGCTGGTGAAGCTCGGTTATAGGTTGAGTGTGATGATGTTGCTGGCCGCCACCGCGGTGGCTCAATCCGCGGCCACCGCAGAACTGCACGTCACGGTAAAGGATCCTAAGGGCGCGCTGGTGAAAGAGGCCACCGTGGCGGTGCGCAATGAAGCCCAGAATTTCGGGCGCACCACCACCAGCAACGTAAACGGCGTGTACCAGTTCCTGCTGCTTCCTCCCGGGCGCTACGCGGTAAGCGTCGAGGCCTCAGGCTTTGCTAAAACGGTGGCCCAGAACGTGACCCTGACCGTCGGCCAGGTGGCGGAACTCCCGGTGATGCTGCAACTAGCGACCGTATCGGAAACCGTGAATGTCTCCACCGAGGCAGCGCTGGTCGAGACCCAGCGCACATCTTCCACCACGACCATAGACCAGGAGCGGATTGATAACCTGCCCATCAACGGGCGCAATTACATCAATTTCGCTTTGACTGACTCTCAGGTGGAGCGCGACACGGCGCCCAGCATCGGGGCGGCGCCAACTTCGGGACTGAATTTTAGCGGCCAGCGGGCGCGCGACAACCAGGTTAATGTGGATGGCGCGGACGCGGTGGACAACTCCGTCAATGGCATTCGCTCGACGATTTCTCAGGAAGGGGTGCAGGAGTTCCAGATTATCAACAACAGCTACGCCCCTGAATACGGGCGAGCCTCCGGGGGCGTGGTCAACATCATCACCAAGTCAGGATCCAACCAGTTCCATGGCGACGTATTCGGCTACCTGCGCAACCGCAAGCTGCAGGCGGTGAATCGCTTCAGCAACGTTTCCAATCCGGCTTACACGCGGGTGCAGGCGGGCACGGCGTTCGGCGGGCCCATTGTCAAAGATAAGACTTTCTACTTTTTCTCTTTTGAAACCACGCGCCGGCATGAAACCGGCTTTTCCACTATTGGGGCCGATAATTTCGGGCTGACGCCCTTTGACACCACACGGGTAGGCCTGCCCTTCGGCACGCTCAACCTCACCAATGACCAGATTGGGTTTCTGACCAATCCCTCGGTGCTGGCACTGGAGCAGGCCAGTCCCGCTTTCGCGCAGGCCGTGGCCGGATATGCGGGGGCTGCGGGAGCGGCTTCCGGCGTGGCACTGAATGGAGTTGTACCGCAAAACCTGGGTTCCTTGGCGGGCGGCGGCCTGCCGATTTTCCCCAGCAGCGGAGCGCTGTTGCCGTCGTCGTTTGTGCCCATGAGCACGCTGGTGGGCAACTATCCCATTTTCGAAGGCACCAGCCTGTACTCCCTGCGCTTGGACCACCGCATCAGCACCAACAACCAGTTGATGCTGCGCGCCGGCGTCAGCCCCAGCACCACCACCGGCATCCAGGTGAACGCGCAGGGGCCGCAGAACTTTGGCCAGAACGCGTACTCGCGCACTTCGCAGCAGACCTACCGCGACTTCAGCATCAACGCCCACGACACCCTCACCCTGGGCAACAACAAGGTGAACGATTTCCTGTTCGCCTACTCGCGGCGCGGCCTGCTCTACAATTTCTCCAGCGCGCCTGGGGGCGGCAACGTGGCGGTGAATATTCCCGGATTCGCCTTTTTCGGGCGGGAGCCGTTCTCTTTTGTGAACCGCACCGAGCACCGCTATCAGCTCTCCGACAGCCTTTCCTGGGTGAAAGGCAATCACAACATGAAGTTCGGGCTTGACGCCAACTACCTGCCGCTGCAGGCCGATTTCACCGTGAATTTTGGCGGCGTTTATAACTTTGGCGGCTTGGATCTGCCTGGTTTGCCCAGCATTCCCGGCATCCCCAACTTCCCCGGAGTCTCGCCCATCCAGGCGTACGGTTTGGGTTTGCCGCAAAATTTTATTCAGGGCGTGGGCAATCCGCATGACGCTTTCACCAATGCGCCTCTGGGCGCCTTTGTTCAAGACAGCTGGCGGGTGATGCCCAACCTGACCCTGAACTATGGCGTGCGCTACGACGTGGAGCTTACGCCCACGTTCAGCGCCATCAACGCCTTTTCCCAGGCGGCGCAGAAGAGTCTGGGCATTACCCAGGGCATTCCCCGCGACTGGGACAACGTAGCTCCCCGCGTGGGCCTGGCCTGGGACCCCGGCAACGACGGCAAGACCGTGGTCCGCGCCTCTTATGGAATGTTCTTCGACCACCCGCTGCTGGCCCTGGCCTTTGATTCCGACGTCGCCGATGGAGCGCAGGCGCCGCAGGTAATCCTGTTTGGCGGCAGCCCGTGCACGGGCGCCAGCACAGCCAGCCCCCTCAACCTGAATGCGGCCAATACCTTCCAGGGCACGTTGGGTAATTCCAACTGCACCCCCGCCGGCCTGTCGCAGGCGCTGAACTATCTTTCCAACCAGCAACGCTTCAATCCCACCCCCAACGCGCCTTCGGCATTTGTGGGCCAGCAATACCTGGCGGCGGGGATTCCCCTGATTCTGCAGCCCTTTGGCTTCCCGACCGCAGCCAATTTCCAGTACCCCTATTCCAACCAGGCCAACCTGACCATCGAGCGCGACCTGGGGCACAACTTCGCCCTCAGTCTGCAGTACAACTTCAATGCCGGCAAGCGCTTGAACCGGCCCATCAACGCCAACGCGGTGCGCTCCGACCTGCTGGTGCACAACTACCAGGTGGCGGCCGCGGCGGGAGATCCGGGCGCGCTCAGCGGCGGCACCAGCGCACCGCTGTTCGTTGGCTCCAGCGGGACTCCTTGCGGCGTAGATCTGAATCCGGGGCCGTTCCAGGGTCAGCCCTGGGTCAGTTCCTCGCTGGTCAGTTTTTTCCGTCCCTCTGGCCTGAATCCCTCGCTGGCGCAGGCGGCGATTGCGGGCGGAGCGGGCGCGTGTGTGGGGCTGGCTAACCAGATCATGGCGGCGGAAGGTTTGAACGCCAACTGCGACCCGCTGTCGCTGGCGGGCTGCATTCCCTTCAGCGACATGCCGGCCAACTATTCCAACGGCAGTTCGGTATATCACGGATTTACCGCCAATCTGCGCAAGCGCTTCAGCCACCACTACGAACTGCTGGCTTCCTACACCTATTCGCACGCCATTGACGATTCGACTGACCTGGAGTCACCCCTGTCGCCGCAGGATAACTACAACCCCGGCCTCGACCGCTCTTCCTCGCTGTTCGACCAGCGGCACCGATTTGTCTTCAGTGGGGTTTACCAGACGGGCAAGCTTTCCGGGAGCGGCTTCTGGAGCAAGCTGGGCAGCGGTTGGACTTTCGCTCCCATCATCGAGGCGGGTGCGGGACGGCCGTTTAACATCATCACCGGCTCGGACCGCAACTTCGATTTCGGCACCACCACCGACCGTCCGCTCGCGGTTGGGTCGGGCACGCCGCAGAACCTATGCGGCGACCAGGCGGTGGCCTCGTCTTTTTCACCCACGGGATTTCTGCAGCCGGCCTGCTTCCTCAACGGCACTCTGATTGGCAACCTGGGGCGCAACGCCGGGGTTCGGCCCTCCACCTTGTTTACCGACATGCGGGTGGCTCGGCACATCGCCTTCGGTGAGCGGGTGGGGTTGGATGCCATGGTGGACGCGTTCAACTTCATCAATAAGTTCAACGTGGCCGATGTGAACCCGTTGTGGACGAATGCCGGGCAGGCTACAGCGGCCTTCGACCCCCGGCAGATACAGCTGGCGCTGAAGCTTTCCTGGTAAGCCGGAGGCATTCCACAAGGCGTCGTGAAAATCGAGTTTGAACTCAGCGCGGAGGACGGCAAAGAAGCGCGGCGCGCCTACTATGCTTCTCTGCGTCCCCGTTCGGATCGGTATATCTATTTCCTGCTGATTTGCCTGGGCCTGCTCTTCATCATCGGGCAATCGGTTTTAGTTTGGCGAAGGAGAGTCCATGGGGGCGGGCTGAACGGCATCGGGTACCGAGAGTGGTTTGAGTTCCTGCTGGGCGTGTTGTTGGTATTCGAAGGTTGGTTTCTGGCCCGTCGAGGTCCGCTCTACAGCCTCCGGCCTCCCGGCCGCGCCGGCGCCCAGGCGCTGGAGATTGGAGAGGAGGGCATTGCCCTCGGCGGTCCCGACCGGTTTGCGGTAAGTTCCCTGGCTTGGCGCGATTTCAGCCGCTTCGTCGAAACCGAAAATCTGTTTGTGCTTCTCACGCTGTGGCCTTCCAATGTCTCCTCATTGTTCGCTTATCGCATTCGGAGCACACCGCGTTCTTTCTACGTGATTCCTAAACGGGCGTTTTCCTCGGGAGCAGCCGAGGAGTTTCGAAATTTGCTCAAGGAACATGTGCCGGCTGTCCCCTGACTCTCCTTTTTCCCCCTCCAGTCCCGAGGTAACCTTGACCCACAACTCTGGATTCTGTTTAACTTCCTGGCCTGCAGGGGTGATTGCGGGAGAACAACGACCATTGGAAGGTAACCACGGTACCTTTGTTCGATTGACCCGCTCGAAAAACCCGTAGTACGATTCAGCAGTTCCAAAAAAGCCAGGCTGGTTTAGCCCTAAGTCCTAGAGCGAATGAGGATTCCACAGGTCTATTGGTACACGCCGCTGCTCGCCGCCCTGGCTTTGACCACCACGTCCTGCCAAACGGCAGTCAAACGGCCGGTTATGGCGGTAGCGCCCCCGGCAGCATCAGCGCCTCCGATCCAGCCTAAACCGGCAGCTATTCCCGCACCTGAACCCAGGCCGCAGGATCAGCCAAAACCTGTAGCCAAACTCGACCCCATTGACACCCTGGTGGCGCAGGCCGACGAGCAGTATCAGGCGGGACAGGCTAACTATTCAGCTGGCCACCTGGAGGCTGCCAAGGCCAATTTCGACTTAGCCTTTGACCTCCTGACCCAGGCTCCGGGCGGGGCCAGTTCCGACGAACGCCTGCAGAAGGAGTTCGACAAGATTGTGGATGGGGTCAACAGCCTGGAACTGGTGGCGCTGCGGCAGGGCGACGGCTTTACCGAGCAGAAATCCGAACCCGCCCCCATTGACGAGACCAACCAGATTACCTTTCCGGTGGACCCCAACCTTAAGGCGAAGGCGACTGCGGAAATCAGCCATATCCATTCCGACCTTCCCCTGACAATGAACGATACGGTGGCCGGCTATATCAGTTATTTCTCCACCCGGGGCAAGGGCGTGCTGGAACGGGCTCTAACCCGCGCCGGGATGTACAACGACATGATCCGGCGTATTCTTAAGGAACAGGGCGTGCCCCAGGATTTGATTTACCTGGCGGAAGCGGAATCGGGCTTCCATCCGCAAGCTCTTTCCCGAGTCGGCGCCCGCGGCCTGTGGCAGTTCATGTACAGCCGCGCCAAGGGCTATGGGTTGCAGCGCAACTGGTGGGTGGATGAGCGGCAGGATCCGGAAAAGTCCACCCGTGCGGCCGCCCGCCATCTAAGAGATCTCTACAAGGAATTTGGCGACTGGTACCTGGCCATGGCGGCCTACAATTCCGGACCTCTCACGGTACAGCAGGCGGTTAAGCGCACCGGTTACGCGGACTTCTGGCAGTTGTACAAGCGCAACGTGCTGCCGGGGGAAACGCGCAATTACGTGCCCATCATCATCGCCGTGGCCATTATGGCCAAGAACCCGGCGCAATACGGTCTGAATGAAATCGTTGCCGATAAGCCCATCCCCACCGACACGGTCACCATTGATTACCCGGTGGACCTGCGCCTGGTGGCGGAGTGCGTGGACAGTTCGGTAAGCACGCTGCAGGAGCTGAATCCCAGCCTGCTGCGCATGACCACACCACGCGAGGGCACTTTCGACCTGCACCTGCCGGCGGGCACTACGGAAAAATTTCAGACCGTGATTGCCGCCATTCCCCGCGACAAGCGGGTGTGGTGGCGCTATCACAATGTGAGCGAAGGTGAAACGCTGGCCGGAGTAGCACGCCAGTATCACACCACCTCACGCGCCATTGCCGAAGCCAATAACCTGGACGGCAAACCGTTGGGAGCAGGAACGAAGCTGATTATTCCTGTAGCGGCGGGGCGTTATGTGGAAGCCGTCGCTTATTCCCGCCGCATTACCCGCTACAAGGTGCGCCGGGGAGACACCTTGATCTCGGTGGCGGAGGATTTTGGCGTTCCCGTCATCCGCTTACGCCGCTGGAACCCGCGCGTGCGCGGCAAATTGCGCGCCGGGATGGTTCTTTACCTGCATCGGCCGCTGGCCCCCGGGGAACACGAGGTTTCCACACATCGCGGCTCTAAGTACCGCCGCAGCAGTAAGTTACGTGCGGCTTCCGAGAATAAGAAGATTCTCCACAAGGTGCGCCGGGGCGAAACCCTCTACAGCATCGCCAACCAATACAACACGACGGTGGCAGCCTTGCAGCGGAGCAACGGCAAAGCGGCGGCCAACCTGCGTGCCGGCGACGTGCTGGTGATCCAGGAAAGTCCTTAGAGCAGAAGTCCCCTTCCGGCAGCGACGCAATTTCAGCATAAGGTGTAATATGCGGATGCGGTGGCGCATCACAGTGTGTTGCGAAAACGCTGTGCTATAATCGCGCGCCGCTGGCGGGAAAGTATTTTTATGCCGCGAATCGGCGAGGCGGTCCTGCAGTCTTGTTCAACTACTAAATGGAGATAAGTTGCCGCGCGGTGCCGGCAACTTGCAGAGCGGAGATCAGGAGGAGCCATGCGATTTCTGGATAATGAGACGCTGTACGGACGGGACGATGATATGGACGAATTCGGCGATACGGGTTCCTACGGCGAATCCCTGGAAGAGGATTACGAAGAAGAGGAAGAAGAAGAGGAGCCGGTAAGCAGTTCCACCGGGGAGCCCCCGATGATGCCGGCGCAGACGCCAGAGCCGCGGTCGACGTCCACCGGCGGCGGTGGCGGTAGCGGGTCCAAGCGCGCCCCCGCTAAGAAAAAGAAAGCGCCGGCAAAAAAGGCGGCAGCCAAGCGCCCGGCGGCGCGCGCCAAGAAAAGCAAGGCCAAGAAGGGCGCGGCCAAGAAGCGGGGTGGCAGGAAAACAGCCGCAAAGCGTGGAGGCAGCCGCACCCGGTCGAAGGCGCGCAAGAGCGGCAAGGCGAAGCGGAAGAGCTCTTCGCGGAAACGCCGCTAAATCCGGTATAGGTAAATTTCAAAAGCCGCGGGAACTCCCGCGGCTTTTGTTTGCTGCAAGCTTGCTGGCTGTGCCTTGTCTATTTCTTGCGCTCCACGGCAGAGAGACAGCGGCCGTAGAGTTCAAGCAGGTGAGTGGCATACTCCTCGGGCTTGGAAGCCACACTGGAACCGAAGCCCGCGCCGGCGGCGCCGGTTTTACCGTAGCCGGTGGTCATGGCGATGAACCTCATCATGTCCAGAGCAATATCCTCATTGCGGCGTGCACCGACAGGAAAATTGGCAGCGTCGTTCATATATTCCTCCGTATAAAACCTGTGGCGCAGAATCCGGGCTCAACATTGCCACCGCAAGCCGAAATCCGATATTACCAGAGGCCGCGGGCTAAGCGCGGCGCCGCATTCCAAACATAACAGCAGGAACAGGCATGGCGAGGTATCTGGGCGGGTAAGGGCGCCGGTGCCCACGCGGCTCTGCCACATACAATTTCGCCAGGGGAAAATTGTGGGCACAGCCGGGCAAGCAGTTGCCGGCTCGTATACAATTCGTCATCGCCACGCCGCTTTGACACACTGGGTCCTACATAACGCAAAGTCAGGCTGACGCAGATGTAGATTCCTGCGCCGGCGAGAGATGAAGGTTCGGTCTTGGCCAGTATTGAAGATAAAAAATTGAAACAACTCAGCCGCCGCCAGCTGCTGAAGCTGGCGCCGGTGCTGGCGGTGACCGCGTTCGCGGTTACGCGCTGGCAGGACCCGCTGCTCGATCACGGCGTGCGCCTGAGCGACTGGGCCTCGGGCCTGCTGTTCCGGCGGCGGCATCCGGCGGCTACCTTCTCTGACGGGGAGGTGGTCACCTTCGCTAAGTTTCCCTACAACGGCTATGACGACCTGGATCCCGGAGTGGACCTGGAAAACTGGACGCTAACCGTGGCCGGCAATGTGCGCCATCCCGGCGAGTATACGCTGGCGCAAATCCAGGCTCTGCCCCGGATTCGGCAGAACACGCGCCACATTTGCGTGGAGGGATGGGACGTGATCGGCAGGTTCGGGGGAGCGCGCATCTCTGACTTCCTGGCGCTGATTGGAGCCGACAGCAGTTCGCGGTATGTGGCCGTGGAATGCGCCGACGATTACTACGAATCGCTGGACATGGCGACGGCGCTGCATCCGCAGTCGCTGCTGTGTTATGAGATGTACGACCAACCGCTGGACCGCGGACATGGCGCGCCCTTGCGGCTGAGCCTGCCCACCAAGCTGGGTTACAAATCGGCCAAGTACCTGACCAAGCTGACCGTCACCAACGTTTTGGGAGCGCAGCGCGGTTACTGGGAAGACCAGGGCTATAGCTGGTACGCCGGGCTTTAGGAGAGGGATGGCGAGCGGAGCACAAACCGGAATGCCGGAGGCCAAGCCGGAAGCGCGCATGCAACTGGTGACGGCCGCCTACGAACATCCCTGGGCCATTCGCTTTACGCATTGGCTGAATGCAGTGGCGGTGGCGGTGCTTGCAGCCAGCGGGCTGCGCATCTTTCGCGCCTTTCCCAGCTTTGGGGCGAAGATTCCCGAGCACGACCTGATCAACATTCCTCAAGGGCTAACTCTGGGGGGCTGGCTGGGGGGCGCGCTGCAATGGCACTTCACTTTCATGTGGCTGTTCGCCGGCAGCGGCGTGCTCTACCTCGCTTACCAACTGATCAGCGGCCATTACAAGACGGTGTTGTTCCTGCCGCGGGACGTGAAGGGAGTGTGGCCGATGGCGCGCCACTACTTTCTGTTCGGTCCCAAGCCGCCGGCCACCGAGCAATACAATGCGCTGCAGAAGCTGGCCTACACGGCGACCGTGTTGTGCGGCGTGGCATCATTGCTGACGGGCCTTGTTCTTTACAAGCCGGTGCAATTTGCCTGGCTGGCGTGGCCCATGGGCGGCTATCACCTGGCCCGCGTCTGGCATTTTGTAGCCATGTGCGGTTTCCTGGCATTTATTCCCGGGCACGTGATCATGGTTGTGCTTCACGGCTGGTCTAATTTTGCCTCCATGCTGACGGGATGGAAGCGTGATCCCGAGTACCTGTCACGGCGGAGCGGGGAGTAGAAGGGCTTATTCTTGCTGTCGGGGAGAACATTCATGAGCGGCCGGGTTTGGGCGGCTGTGGTGCTAACGACACTGCTGGTAGCGGCGGTGGTGAGCGACGGCTACTCCCGGCCGGGTGCGACCGCAACTCTTCTCTCCCGGCACAGCATGCCTGCCGTGCATTTGCCCACTCGACAGGTGGCGGTTACAGCCCAGGGCAAGCTCTATCACGACCCTTCCTGCCGTTACATGCATGGCAAACCTGAGTTGATGAGCGCGCAAGAAGCAGCGCGCGCCGGCTATACGCCCTGCCCGCGATGCCTGGGCAAGTACCTGCGGCGGTGAGGCCGGAGATCCCGCAGCAGCGGACGCCAGCGCCATTGCGGTGCTAACATAAATCGGTTGGGATGTGCTAATTCATTGGGGTGTGCTCTCGGGGACTTCGGAGCAACTCCTAAGGGCAGCTCGGAATCCTAAAACGGGGTCAGCCCGGGTTAGGCAGGATCGTCGCGGCAATATCAACAACGGAAATTCCTCACCTGTTATGCACAGCAGCCAAAAGGGGAAGCGTGTAGCGGCCCCTGACGACATTTTTGCCGGCGGCGGCAGCATGGGCGCGCTCATGCGCGTTTTAGATTGGGCTAAAACTCCCCTGGGCCCCGTCTCCGGTTGGCCCCAAAGCCTGAAGACCTCGCTCAGCATCTGCTTAGCTTCCCGGTTCCCCATCGTCATGTATTGGGGGCCGGAGTATGTGGTTCTTTACAACGACGCTTACAGCACCATTCTGGGCAGCAAGCACCCTTGGGCGCTAGGCCAGCGCTGCCAGGACTGTTGGTCTGAGATCTGGGACACCATCGGTCCCATGCTGGAGCAGGTGGTAAAGACCGGAGAAGCCACCTGGTCCAACGATCTTCTGCTGCCGCTGCAACGCCACGGCTATCCCGAGGAATGCTATTTCTCGTTTTCTTTCAGCCCGGTGCGGGTGGAAACCGGCGCCATAGGCGGAGTATTTACCGCGGTTCTTGAAACCACGGAGGAGGTGATCGGGCAGCGTCGGCTGCGGACCTTGCGCGACCTTGCGGCCAGAGGGGTAGACGCCAGGAGTGAACGCGATGCCTGGCGAATCGCGGCCCAGACCCTGGGCGAGAACCCGCGGGATATCCCCTTCTCTATCCTGTGCCACTCGGCAGCCGAAAAAGACCTGCAAATGGTGGAAACAGCGGGGATCAACCGCGAACATGATCTGTGCAAGCAATTGTGTTCCGCCGGGACGCGGTTGTCCGAACTGGCGCGTCAAGCTCTGGAAACGGGCAGCACGGTGACGGTGCAACAACTAGGGAAGCTGGTGCACGAACTGCCGCACGGCGTCTGGGCGGCGCCTCCGGCCAGTGCCTTGCTCATCCCCCTGGCCACGCCGGGGCAAGGGATTCCGGGGGTGCTGTTGGCGGGCATCAGTCCGCAAAAGGCGCTGGACGACTCCTACCGAACCTTCTTTGACCTGGTAGGGCGGCAAATCGCGACCAGCGTAACCGACGCGCGCGCCTACGAGGAAGAGCGGCGGCGGGCGGAAGCGCTGGCCGAACTGGATCGCGCCAAGACGCTTTTCTTCACCAACATCAGCCACGAGTTCCGCACTCCGCTTACTCTTATGCTTGGTCCGGTGGAGGAGATGTTGCAGCAAGGACGGGAGTCCAGCCCGCCGCTGGAGCGGCAGCAGCTCGAAGTAGTGCATCGCAATAGTCTGCGACTGCTGAAGCTGGTGAATACCCTGCTGGACTTTTCCAAGCTGGAAGCCGGACGTATGCAGGCGGTATACCAGCCCACGGATCTAGCGGTCCTGACTCAAGACCTGGCCAGCACGTTTCGCTCGGGCATGGAGAAGGCCGGCCTGGGCTTCCAGGTGAAGTGCCCGCCTTTGCCCGAACCGGTGTACGTGGACCGGGACATGTGGGAAAAGATTGTGCTGAATCTTCTTTCCAACGCTTTCAAGTTCACATTTGCCGGCGAAGTCTGCCTGGGGCTGCGCGCCGTGGATGGCCGGGTGGAGCTCTCCGTGGAAGATACCGGCACAGGAATCCCGCAGCAGGAATTGCCCCACATCTTTGACCGCTTCCACCGGGTGGAGGGGGCGTACGGGCGCACCTACGAGGGTACGGGAATCGGGCTGGCACTGGTCCACGAACTGGTGAAGACGCATGGCGGCACGGTCGAGGTGGAGAGCACGGCGGGACAAGGCAGCAAATTTGTGGTTTCGATACCGCTGGGCACAGCACATTTGCCGGCAGGGCGGGTGGAGGCCGGGGGAAGCCGGCTGTCCGGGACCGTGCGGGCAGACGCCTATGTGGAAGAAGCGCTGCGCTGGCTGCCGCAAACCTCGGAGGCAGAGACGGAGGGACCGCGCACCACAGCCGGGGTTGGCAAGGCAGACGCGGATGATACGCGGCCGCTGATCGTAGTGGCGGACGACAACGCCGATCTGCGGGATTACGTGAGCCGCCTGCTGCGCCACCATTACCGGGTGCACGCGGTCAGCAATGGCGAAGAGGCGCTGGCGGCAACCCGGAAACTGCATCCCCAGTTGGTACTGAGCGACATCATGATGCCCGGATTGGACGGCTTCGGTTTGCTGAAGGCGATTCGCGAAGACGAGCAGATCCGAGCCCTTCCCGTGATCCTGCTTTCCGCGCGCGCGGGCGAGGAGTCACAGGTGGAAGGCCTGCACCGCGGCGCCGACGATTATCTGGTGAAACCTTTTACCGCCCGCGAGCTGCTGGCCCGGGTGGAAACCCATATCCAGATGGGACGGGTGCGGCGGCAGGTGAGCCATCTGGAACAGCAACTGGTGGCAGAAACGGAGCGGGAGCAACGCCGCTTGCGCGAACTGCTGCAGCTGGCTCCGGCGGCCATCGCCATGCTCGCCGGTCCTGAGCATCGCTGGGCTTACATCAATCCGGCCTACCTCAAAGTGATCGGGAAAGGGAGAGTGGAGGACTTGCTGGGCAAGTCCATTCGCGAGACTTTGCCCGAACTGGAGGAACAAGGCTATTTCCAGTTGCTGGACCAGGTGTACCGCAGTGGCGAGCCGGCCACGGGCACGGAATCCAAGGTGCGACTGAACCGCGGTCCGGAAGGGCAGCCGGAGGAGGCGTACTTCAATTTTGTGTACCAGCCATTGCGCAACACCGCGGGCGTGGTGGAAGGCATTTTTGTGCACGCCGTGGACGTAACCTCGCAAACGCGGGCTCGTCTGGCCCTGGAGCAGGGCGAACAGCAGTTCCGGATGCTGGCCGAATCCATTCCCCAACTGGACTGGATGGCCCAGCCCGACGGCTCAATTTACTGGTACAACCAGCGCTGGTACGAATACACCGGCACCACGCCGGAGCAGATGCTGGGCTGGGGATGGCAATCGGTGCACGACCCCGAGGTGCTGCCCAAAGTGATGGAGCGCTGGCTTGCTTCGGTTCGAACCGGCGAGCCCTTCGAAATGGTGTTTCCGCTGCGCGGTGCCGATGGGACCTTCCGTCAGTTCCTGACCCGGACCGTGCCGGTGCGCGACTCCACGGGCAAAGTGGCGCGCTGGTTCGGCACCAACACCGATATCACCTCGCAACAAGCAGCGGAAGATGCGTTGCGCAAAAGCGAAGAGCGGCTGCGGGCGGCGCTGGCGGCATCCGACACCGGCACCTATCTATGGGATCCCCAGCGCGGCGAGTTTCTGGAATTCGGTGAGAGCCTGAAGCGGCTGTTTGGATTGCCGGCCAGCGCGGAAATACGCAAGACCGAAGATCTCGTGCGCCTGGTGCATAAGGACGATGTTCCCGGCCTGCTGAGCGCGGTGGAACGCAGCCGACAGGGCAGCGATTTTGAAATAGAGTACCGGGTGGTGTTGCCGGATGGACACATTCGCTGGCTCTTCGACCGCGGCAAGATGGTGTTCAAAGATGGCAAACCGGCCTACCTGGTGGGGGCGTGCACGGATACGACCAGCCGCAAGGTGGAGGAAAATGCGCGCCTCAAGCTGGGGGCCATCGTGGAATCGTCGGACGATGCCATTGTGAGCAAGGACTTGAACGGCATCGTAAGCAGCTGGAACAAGGGCGCAGAACGTTTGTTCGGTTACACGGCAGCGGAAATCATTGGCCGGCCGATCACCACCATCATTCCGCCGGAGTTGCACCCCGATGAGATCCAGATTCTGAAAAAGCTGCGCAATGGCGAGCGCATTGAACACTTCGAGACCGTGCGTGTAAATAAGTACGGCGAGCGCATTGATGTTTCCCTGACCATTTCCCCGGTGAAAGATGAGAGCGGGCGGGTGGTGGGAGCGGCCAAGATCGCGCGCGACATCACCCAGCGCAAGAAGACGGAAGAAGCCCTGCGCATGAGCGACAAGCTGGCCACCACTGGGCGGCTGGCGGCCACGGTGGCCCACGAGATCAATAATCCGCTGGAATCGGTGGTCAATCTGGTGTACCTGGCCAAGAACCAAAAGGGCCTGCCAGAGAATGTGCGCGAATATCTGAAGGCCGCGGAGGAAGAACTGGACCGGGTGTCGCAGCTGACGCGCCAGGCGCTGGGCTTTTACCGGGAGAAGACCGCGGCCACCACGGTGCGGGTGGCGCCCATCCTTTGGCAACTGCGGACAGTCTTCTCTCCCAAGACCAGCAATAAGCGTATTGACCTGCAGATCGAAGTGAACCAGGATCCGGAAATTGTGGCGGTGCCGGGCGAGTTGCGGCAGTTGTTCGCCAATCTGCTGAGCAACAGCATAGATGCGGTGCCGCTGGATGGAACCATCCGGGTACGGATATCGCAAGCGAGGAAATTCGGTGACTCCGGCCCGCTGGGGGCGCGGGTGACCATTGCCGATTCCGGGCCGGGCATCAATCCGCTGCATCGTTCCCGCATCTTTGAACCTTTCTTTACCACCAAAAAGGAAGTGGGCACGGGGCTGGGGCTGTGGGTTTCCAAGGGCATTGTGGAGAGGCACGGGGGCAACATTCGGCTGCGCAGCAAGACCACTCCCGGGTGCAGCGGAACGGTGTTTTCCGTGTTCCTGCCGGCCAAGGCGGCGGAAGGGCACGAGATTCACCGTGGCAGCGTGCTCAAAGAAGCGGTGTAAACCTGACACGGAAACACGGAGGCAGGGAAAAAATCATTAAGCTCATTGAATGGTGCACTCGTTTAATGATGGCGGATTCAGGGATTGTGCCGGTCCACGCGAGATGCTTCAAGGCTGAAGCCCTTCAGCATGACTCCCCAGTAAGGGTGTGATTTTCAATCATCAATCGTTTTTCTCGTGGCTCCGTGTCTTTGTGGCGGGGTTCTGGGCTAATCCAGGTCGCGCCAGTTGGGGCCGACGCCGATTTCCACCAGCAGGGGCACGCTCAGCGGGCGAACATTTTCCATCCTGTCGCGCACCAGTTGGCGCATAGTGTCCGCTTCCGCGTGCGGAACCTCGAACACCAGCTCATCGTGAACCTGCAGCAGCATGCGCGATTTGAGCCCGCGCCGGCGCAGCTCCTGGTCAATGGAAATCATGGCCAGCTTGATGAGGTCGGCGGCCGTGCCCTGCAGCGGCGTGTTCACGGCCGTGCGTTCGGCGAAGCCGCGCATGTTGGCGTTCTTGCTGTTGATGTCGGGGATGGGGCGGATGCGCCCGAACAGAGTTTTCACGCGCTGCTCGCGCCGCGCCTCCTCTAAAGTGCTGTCCAGGTAGTGGCGCACGCCTTTATATTTTTCGAAGTAGGCGTCAATGAACTGCTTAGCCTCACTCTTCTCGATGCCGAGCTGCTGCGAGAGGCCAAAGGGAGAAAGGCCATAGACGATACCGAAGTTCACCGCCTTGGCGCGGCGGCGGTGCTCGGCCGTGAGCATCATGGGAGGCACGCCGAAGACCTCCTGCGCGGTCAGGGAGTGGATATCGTCGCCGCGGCGGAAGGCCTCAGTGAGCAACGGGTCGCCGGAAAAATGAGCCAGCAGGCGCAGTTCAATCTGCGAGTAGTCGGCGGCCAGCAGCAGGTGCCCGGCCTCAGCTACGAAGGCGGCTCGGATCTCGCGGCCCAGTTCGGTGCGGATGGGAATGTTCTGCAGGTTGGGATTGGCGGAGGAGAGGCGCCCCGTGGCCGTGCCGGTCTGGCCGAAGGTGGTGTGCAGGCGCTGGGTGCAGGAGTTGAGCAGCGCCGGCAGCGCATCCACGTAAGTGGACTTCAGCTTGGTGAGCTGGCGATAATCGAGCACCAGGCGGGGCACATCGTGGGTGAGCGCCAATCCTTCCAGCACGTCCACCGCAGTGGAGACGGTCTTGCCCTTGCCGTATTTGACCGGCTTGGGCAGGTTGAGCTTGTTAAAGAGCACATCGCCAAGCTGCTTGGGCGAGTTGATGTTGAACTCGAGGCCCGCGAGCTCCCAGATTTCCTTTTCCTTGGCGCGGCAATCGCGCTCCAGGCGGGTGGACATTTCGGCCAGCGCGCCGCAGTCAATCTTCACGCCCGCCTGCTCCATGCGGGCCAGCACCGGAAGCAGGGGCAGGTCAATCTGCTCATACACCGGCAGAAGACCAGCGCTCTGCACTTGCTCGCGAAGCGCCTGGGCCAGGCGGCCGGTAAGATCGGCAGCCTCGGCCAAGCCTCCTGAAACTTTGATGTTGAAGCGCCGCAAGGCAACGTCCGCCAGACGATGCGAGCTGTAGGTGGGATCGAGCAGGTAGGAATAAAGCATGGGCTCGTCTTGCACGCCGGCCAGCACATGGCTGCCGGCTTGGAGCGCATGCATCGCCGCTTTGTAATCGTGAACCGCCTTGGGGAGGGAGGGGTCGGCCAGCGCTTTGAGTAGCGCCTTTGCCACCGCACCATCGTCCAGGGAAACCGTCACTGCCTTGCCCGGCTGGGCAGAAATCGCGGCCCTATGATCCGATGCAGGTGCGGCTGCGGGTGCAGCACTGAAGTCCAGGGTGCCGGTTTCGCTCTGCTCCGTTTCTTGTTCTTGTTCAGGAACATCGGCCGGCTCGGCCGTGGCCAGAGCCACCGCCAGCACGCCATCCTTCTTGACTGCCTTTACGATCGCCTGCACGTCGCCCGCCGACTTGGCCTCGCTGTAATCGGTTTCCGCAACCTCCACGCCGGAGATGAAATCCTTCACCAGGGTGGTGAATTCCAGCTCGGTAAAGAGCCTGCGGCACGCCTCGGCGTCCGGTTCCTGGGCGCGCATGGGCTCAACCTCCAGCGTGACCGGGACGTTGGTCTCAATGGTGGCAAGCTCTTTGCTCTTCAGAACGGCCTCGCGGTTGTTCTGCAGGGATTCGCGGTAGGTCTTCTTCTCGACTTCGGCGGCGTGCTGGAGCGCGGCTTCCACGCTACCGAAGCGGCGAATCAGTTCCACCGAGCCCTTATCGCCGATGCCGGGAGCGCCGGGAATGTTATCAATGCTGTCGCCGCGCAGGGCCATCACGTCCACCACCTTTTCCGGCGGCACGCCCAGCACCTCTTCTACCTTGGCGCGGTCGCAGATCAGGTTGTCCTTGGGTGGATTGAGGACGCAGATCTTATCGTCCACCAGTTGCAGCATGTCCTTGTCGCTGGAGACCACATACACGGGATAGGATTGCGCTGCCGCCTGGCGCGCCAGCGTTCCAATCACGTCATCGGCCTCGAAGCCCGGCATTTCCAGGATGGGGATGCGATACGCCTCCAGCGCGCGCCGTATGTAGGGTAGTTGCTGCGCCAGGTCGCCCGGCATCTCCGCCCGCGTGGCCTTGTAGCCGGCATAGGCCTGCTCCTGCCAGGTTTGGGTCTTGGAATCGAAGCGGCGCACCGAGGTGATGGCGGCAGCCTGCTGATCGCGGAAGGTGGGCGCGGCCACGTCGAACACCGCGGCCAGGTATTCCGGCGAAAAATCATCGCGCAGTTTGCGCAGCATGTTGACGAAGACGTAGGTGGCGGCCGTGGGTATACCGGTTCGCGTGGACATGGGCCGCTGCCGCGCCATGGCGTGATAGGCGCGGAAGATGAACGACATGGCGTCAATCAGGAAGATGCGTCCCTTGCCGGGAGCGCCCTGCGGCAACCTGGGTTGCGATGGCGCCGGAGCCGCGGCGGGTGCTTCGGCGACCGTGACAGCCGCCTCCTGGTCGTGCGAATTGGGCTTATTGCGGGGCAAGAAATTAGTTTATCAGCGTTGCTCTTTGTGGCGCGGGCGCCCTCGCCCGCGTTGACTTACCGGCAGGATGCCATCAGTTGCCTGCCTAGATCCGTGTTCAAACGGTCTTTCGGAAGGGCGCAGCTTCAGCTGCGCCTTAGGAATCGGATCACGATTACGGCTTCAGCCGCTGAGGCTCGCCTTCAAAAAAAGAACGACCTCAGGGCTTAAGACCACCTAACAAAACCTCCACCCTGACAGCTTAGTTCCGCTCGTTGCGGCTTCGCGTACTCCGCCTCGGCTGCGCACTTCACTGGGGAAGGCCCAGGCGACGCAGGAGGTCTTGAAAGCGCGGGTCAGCGCGAAGGGCATCCAATTTGGGGTCGGCGGCGATCCAGGGCGAGCAGTCCGCGCGCTCATCGAGGGATTTTCGCAGCCATAAGAAAGCTGACTCGCGGTCCTTGAGACCGGAGTAAGTGGTAGCAACCTCATAGGCGCATACGTAACGCTTTTTGGAACGCTTTACCATCTCCTCGGTGATTCTCCTGGCCTCGTCAGGCCGTCCTGCCGCAGCATAGGTGCCGGCAAGCATCTCTAAAACGCCGGAATTGTCGTCCATTCGCCGCGTTTCTTCGAGTTCCTGCAAGGCTCGGGCGAAGTCGCCCTTCTTCTCGTAGGCCAATCCGAGCTGTAGGTGGCTTAACCAGTAGTTCGGGGCCAACTCCACCGCCGCCTTCGCCTGCTCCAGAAATCGATCGTAGTCGCGCTTCAAATAAAATATCCACGCAGCATCTGCTGCGATCAGCCCGGAGATAGGATCCAACTGGCGAGCGCGCAGGATCTCGTCGACCGCAGCTTGAAAGCGCTTGTTGGCTACGAGAAACATAGCGTAGTAATCGTGAGCCTCCGCGTAGCTAGGCTTGATGTCCAGAGCACGCATAAATTCTCGTTCCGCATTCGGCCAATCGTAGTCATAGAACATGAGCACGCCACCGAGTGATACATGCGCTTCTGGCAGGGTTTCGTCTAATGCAACCGCTTTTAGAGCTGCTGCCTTGGCCTTCGGCATCACCTCGCTCGGAGCAGAGTAGACGCTGCGCATCGCCGTGTATGCATCGGCCATCCCGGCATAGGCCGGAGCATATCCGACGTCTTTTTGAATCGCCTGCTGAAAATAGCCGAGGCCACGGTAGATAGAAGCCTTGCTCCCATTCTGCAAATGGAAGCGCCCTCGCAGATAAGCCTCATGAACTTCGGGTGTTACCTCGCGCGCATGGGATAGATGTGCCTGCTCTTTTGGGCCGAGACTTATCCGGACCTCGCGAGCAATGTCGCTGGCGATCTCGTGTTGCAAGGCAATGACGTTGCGCAAGTCGCGCTCATAGCTCTTGGACCAGACGTGCGTATCACTGGGGCCGTGGATTAATTGGGCGGTAACGCGTATGCGATCATTGACCCGCAGAATCGAGCCCTCAATCAGGCCGTCGGCATGTAATTCTTTTGCGATCTGCGGAGCTTTCTTGTGCGTGTCTCGGTATTGCATGGTGGAGGTACGAGAGATCACCCGCAGGGAATGAAGTTGGCTGATTTCCGAAGTAAGCTCCTCGGTCATGCCATCAACCAAGTATTGCTGGCCGGGATCGGCGGAGAGATTGGCCAGGGGCAGCACCGCAAGCGAACGAATGGTGCCCGGATCAGCAGCAGGCCTCGCAAGGTGCCACTTTAAAAAGGGGCTCCCCGACAGCGTCAGGAGGACAAAGATGGCCGCTACCGTCACGTACCTGCGTACGTGTGATGATTGCGCCGCCGGTTGACGCTCAGCAACAGGCAAGGGAGACCTGGTTGCACTACTGAGTTCCGCCCCACGGCGAATGCCCCGCAGATCGTTAAGCATTTCTGCCGCACTTTGATAGCGCAGATCGCGATCCTTTTGCAGTGCGCGGGTGATGATACATTCCAGTTCGGTCGGAATCCGGGGATTTAGGTACACCGGAGCGGCAGGAACTGTGCCGAGCAGCGCATGAGCGATCGCCGCAGATGTGTCGCCTCTAAACGGCAGCACACCCGTGGCCATCTCGTACAGTAGGACGCCGAAGGAGAACAGGTCGGTGCGCGCGTCCAGTTCTTTGCCGAGCGCCTGCTCGGGCGACATGTAGGCCAACGTCCCCAGGGTGCTGCCCACAGTGGTCAACTTCGTCATGGCGGCAGAATCGCGGGCAGACGCTTGCGCTCTCGGGGTGACCTTTGCCAGTCCGAAATCGAGGACCTTCGCCTGGCCGCGCGCGGTGATGAAGATGTTGGCTCTTTTGATGTCGCGATGAACGATGCCCTGCGAATGGGCGCCGTCAAGGGCCTCGGCAATCTGCGCAGCCAAATCGAGCAGGACCTCGATATCAATCGGCCGGCCCGCGATACGATGCTTGAGCGTCAATCCGTCCAAGTACTCCATAGCAATGAAGGCTTGTCCGCTCTGCTCGTCAATCTCGTAGATCGTGCAGATGTTGGGGTGGTTAAGCGCCGAGGCGGCTTGCGCTTCGCATTGGAAGCGGGCTAGAGCTTGAGGGTCTTTGGCTACTTCGTTCGGTAAGAATTTGAGGGCTACAAAGCGATGAAGTTTCGTATCTTCGGCCTTGTACACCACACCCATCCCCCCACCGCCCAGCTTCTCGACGATGCGGTAGTGCGAGATGGTTTGGCCGATCAATGAAGGCCACCCCGTGAGCGACCATATTAGGAGGCAAAACTGCCGCGAGTCAATGTATTAGGGGCAAGGCTGAGTCTCAGCCCGTCCTCCAGTTGGCTCGCAGGAAACGCCAGCAGATCAGAGTGCACCCTAGGAACAAGAATGCTTCGTTAATGTCCGCCCGCCTTTCGTAGCGCACGCGCTCGCGCGGACGCCCTCGCCCGCGAACCGCCGGACTCGGGCCCTTACTCCACGAACATGCAGTCGCCGTAGGAGTAGAAACGGTAGCGCTGCTCGACCGCGTGGCGGTAGGCGGCGAGCACGCGCTCGCGTCCGGCGAAGGCGCACACCAGGATCAGCAGAGTGGACTTTGGCAGGTGAAAATTGGTGAGCAGCGCGCCCACCACGCGGAACTGGTATCCGGGATAGATAAACAGGCCGGCCTCGCCGCTGCCCGCCTGCACTCGGGCGCCGGCTGCGAGTCCGGCAGCATATTCCAGGGTGCGGACGGTAGTGGTGCCCACAGCCACTACGCGACGCTTGGCTTCCAGCGCCGTATTGAGCTGGGCTGCGGCCTGCGCCGAAATGGAGTACCACTCGCGATGCAGCTGGTGCTGTTCCACCACTTCCCCGTGTACTGGCTGGAAGGTTCCCAAGCCGACGTGAAGCGTGATTGCTGTGGTTTCAATGCCGCGATTCCGAATGCGCTCGAAGATTTCGGGGGTGAAGTGCAGGCCGGCGGTGGGAGCGGCCACAGACCCGCGCTCGCGCGCATAAACCGTCTGGTAGCGCTCGCGGTCTTCGGCCTGGTCGGGGCGGTCAATGTAGGGCGGCAAGGGAACGTGGCCCAGACGTTCAACCACAGCGAAGAAGTCCAAGACTGGGTCAAAGCGGATGGTGCGCTCGCCAAAGCTGCCCCGCCCGATGACCTCAGCCTGGAGTTCCCGGTCTGCGCCAAACCACAGCCGCTCTCCGAGCCCGATTTTGCGGCCCGGATGCACCAGGCACTCCCAAACCTCAGGTTCCGACGAGAGCTGGCGGGAGAGCAGCACCTCAACTTTTCCCTGCAGAAATTCGCGGGCGGCCGGATTCTGGCTACTGACGGCCTGCGCCCTGGCGCCGGAGCGATGCCCCAAAAGCCGGGCGGGGAAAACCCGGGTGTTGTTCAGCACCAGCAGGTCGTCAGGACGCAGCAGGCCAGGAAGATCGTGGAAGCTGCGGTCGTGCCATTCGCCGGTAGGCTGCCGCAGGTGCAGGAGGCGGGAAGCGGCGCGGTCAGGCAGAGGCTCCTGGGCGATGAGCTTCGGCGGAAGGTGGTAATC
Source organism: Terriglobales bacterium (assembly GCA_035496875.1). Lineage (GTDB taxonomy): Bacteria > Acidobacteriota > Terriglobia > Terriglobales > Acidobacteriaceae > JAICWP01. The sequence goes on from DATJEH010000056.1 coordinate 27,683, forward strand.
GAAGTCGGAAACGAGCACATAACAGATTACAGGAGCATAAGGTCAACGGCCGCGGCGCCCGCGCCACAAATTCCGAAAATTGCGTAACTGCGGGTATGCTGTGGCCGGGATTGCCGCATCCCATCGGCTGCTGTACCATACAGCAAATCCGGATTGCAGACCTCCGCGTCAAAATCCCTGACCCGTGAAGAGCGAACGGCAGCACCGGCAAGAAATCGTCCGCATCGGCAGCATGATCCACGAGCGCGGCTACGTGGCGGCCACCGACGGCAACCTATCCGTGCGCCTGAGCGAGAGCCGGATCCTGGTTACCCCCACCGCCATGTGCAAGGGAATGATGAAGCCCTCCGATCTGGTGGTGGTGGACCCGCAAGGCAAAAAGGTGCGCGGCCAACGCGACTTTTCCAGTGAAATCGCGATGCACCTGCTCATCTACCGGCTACGCAAGGATGTGAATGCGGTTGTGCATGCCCACCCGCCCACCGCCACCGGCTATGCTGCCGCCAGACAGCCGCTGAATCCTGCGCTGCTGACGGAGGTGGTGATCGCACTCGAAGATATTCCGTTGGCCGAGTATGGCACGCCCGGCACCAGCGAGCTTTGCGATACGCTTGCCCCCCTGGTTCCACGCTACCAGGCCATTCTCATGTCGAACCATGGAGTGGTGACGTACGGCGCGGACCTGCTCACCGCCTACATGCACATGGAAACGGTGGAGCACTTTGCCAAGGTGGCGCTGGTTGCCCACATGCTGGGCCGCCAGCACCTGCTGAGCGAGGAGGATCTGCGCAAGCTGGCCACCGCCCGCGAGAAGTATGCCGGGGGCAACCATTCCCACAAGAATGGCGCCGGCAGAGCGTCTGAAGCGAAGAGCAGCAATGGGAAGGATGCGGTCGCCGCGCGCAAGCGGTGAATGCAGGTCGCAGCGCATGGTTTCGGCGGGTCATCTCACACCATGATTTCGCAAGGGCACAGCGTTAGCTTTAACGCCTCCTCTGAGTTGTCATCCTGAGTTGCGAGACCGAGCTTTAGCGAAGGAGCGCAGCGAAGGATCTGCTTTCGTTCGCAGTCCTTGGCGTCCCCAACGGTTTTCCTTTGGTTGCGTAGGCCGAAGCTCACTATTCCCCTCCCAGGCGGAACCTCATGCCCGCGCGGAAGTTGAAGCCCAGCGCCGGATAGCCGGCGGCTTCTTCGTAGCGGCGGTCGAGCAGATTCCCGATATTCAGATAAGCCGTCATGTGAGTGTTGAGCGTGTACCAGCCACCCAGGTCCACGCGGCCATACCCAGCGGTGTGCGTCACCGGCGGCAGCAGGCCGAGGAAGTCGGAGTCCACCCTCGGGCCCATAAAGGCGCCGCCAATCTCGCCGCCCCAGCGCCTTGCGGCATAGTTGAGCAGCACGTTTCCCGCGTGCCTTGGACGGCGCACCAGTTGGCGCCCGGCAGCCAGCAGCGGATCGCAGAAGTTCTGCGCCGTGCACAGCGGCGCTGCCAGGATCTGGGTGGAGGTGTAGGTGTAGGAGGAATCGAGCGACAGTCGTGACCACAGCCGGGCGTGGAACTCGGTTTCCGCGCCGTGGGCCAGGGATTTGTTCACGTTCACGTACTGGCCAACGAAGGTAGCCGGGTTGCTGGCGAACTCAATCTGGCGGCGAAAAATATTGTGGAAGTAGGTGGCCGCGAGCACGAACCTGCCGCCCACCAGGCGCTGCTCTATGCCGGCATCGAAGGCGCGGTTCTCTTCCGCCCGCAGATTGGGGTTGGGAATAACAAAAGCGCCGGCGGCGAAGGCCTCCTCGAGCAGTGGTTCTTTGATGCCGGTGGCAAAGGAGCCGAGCAGCCGGGTTCCAGAAAAGATGCTTCCACCGCGCAGCAGCAGCAGGCTGGGCGCAATACGCGGTACCACAGCATTGCCGAAGCTGCCGTTGTGGGTAAAGCGCAGCCCGGCCACCAGCGAAGCACGTCCCCGGGTGAGCAGTTGCTGGGCATAAACGTCGTGGTTCAGACGAAGGCCGTGGCTAAGCGGTGGGGAAAACAGATCGCCCACGAAGCCGTTTTCATCCTCAAAGCGGTAGCCCACAATCAACCGCGCCCAGTTGCGTTCCCAGTACTGGCCCTGGTACTCGAAGCCCGCGCGGTTGATGTCGGAAATGCTGTCGAAAGGGAAATCAATGTTGCCGAACGAGGGCGAAACCCGCCCCGGCTCCATGATCTGGTCCACATTGGCCAGCCGGTGGTGGTACTCGAAGCCGGTGAAGGTGTGCTGCCAGCGGGTAGCATTCACCGTGATTTCGGCGCTGGAGAGGAGGTCGTTCTCTCTGGCCCTCTCGTCCATGTCCGGCGGGAGCAGCGGCTGGCCGTTAAAGTCCCAAAAGGACTGAATCCCGGTGCGGCTGTTCAAGTGACGCGTGCGCAAGCGAAACCGCACTTTAGGCGCCAGGGTGATGCCCAGGTTGGCGCCTTGGGAAGAATTGGAGTACTGGTCGTTGGGGCCTTGGCCGTTGGTGTTCAACTGGTCGCCGAACAGGTTGTAATCGAAGCGGCCACGAGCTCCCGAAAACGCAGCATAGCCGTTCGCGGTTTGGAACGTGCCCCCATCGGCGCCGAAAGTCAATTGCGGGGTGGCGGTGCTGCCCTCCCGGCTCCAGGTTTGCACCACGCTGGTCATGGCGTCGGACCCGTAGAGGTCGCTCTCGGCGCCGCGCACGAATTCCAGCCGGTCTACCTGGTCCATCGGGACAACCCCGAAGTCAAATCGCCCTCCGGGGTCGTTTACTGTCACGCCGTCAATGATCACCTTGTTGTAACGGGAATCGCCGCCGCGCACGAACAGGGAAGCTAATGCGCCCCGGCGCCCGTTTTCCCCGATTATGGCGTCCGGCAGAAAACGCAAGGCATCGGCCTCATTCACCGGCTGCATGTTTCGCAATTCGCCGGCATTCAGGCTGGAAACCTCCGCCCCTGTCTCCTCGCCCGGCACGGGCGTGCGCGTGGCGCTGACCACCACATTTTGCGTGGTCGTGGCCATGCGCAGGCGCAGAGTCAGTTCGCCTGGAGAATTTGCCTTTGCGGTGAGAGAAGCAAATCCGGGCGCCAGAACGCGCACTTCGTAGGAACCGCCCTGCAGTCCGGAAAAATGGGCAATGCCGTTCCCGGAGGTGGTTTGTACCGCCACCGGCTTCGGTGTTCCGGAGCGCAGCAACAGCACACTCACTCCGGGAACTACCGCGGATTCAGGATCAACCACCTTGATGGTGATATCGGCCGCCCAGGCGGCCTGAAGCAACAGCAGAGTGCACAACCAGCGCAGAATCCGCACGCTTCCCTCCCTGACACGCGAAAGAGGTGGGTGTTGGCGATTCGCGCCGGTCTCCTGGCTTAGCGAGTCAGGACCGAACCGGTAGGACTTGTCCGGTGCAGTCCGCAATCGGCCCGCCGGCCTTCCCGGGCAGCGCCCAGTGACCGGCGGCAGGTTCCTCGCTTACAGTTGCGCGGCAGCGCGGGATTCTCACCCGCTTCCCAGTCCCGAACCAGCGTTCAGGACGCGCGAACCAAAGTACGCAGACACAATAAGCGCGGGACGGGCAACTGTCAAATAGACGATTGATCATGGAAGAATGACGATTGGAAACAACCGGTAATCAGCACTCAGCAATCAGCCCCTGAACCGTTGTGTGGGTCGAAGTAGAACTGCGAGGCGGGCAGTTGCAGAGCACGTCCAAGGCTAAGTGACAAGTGCTGACGATTGCTTAATTGAATGCTGATTGCTGACTGCTGGACCTCAATCGTCAATCTGCAATCTTCAATTCTTCTTGACCTTCCCCTCCGCCACGTCCCGCACGTGCTCCAGGGTCATTTGCAACTCCCGCAACCAGCCGTTCATCTGCGCTTCGTCGGCGCCGGCGGGCACCACCATGGGCGCGCTGAAGTGCACGAAGGCGCGGGAAAAGGGCTTGGGCACGAGCATGCGGTCCCAGGTGCCCAGGCTCCAGGAGCGCTCCACCGCGATGTGAAAGGCGATGATGCGCACGCCGGTGAGGCGGGAGAGCACTATGGGGCCGGGCTTGGCTTCATAGAGCGGGCCCAGCGGTCCATCCACGGTGAAAGCCACGGCGCGTCCGCCTTCCAGTTCGCGGCGCGCGCCCAGCACCGCGCCCAAAGCGCCGCGACGGCTGGAGCCGCGCACGGCGCGGTAGCCGAACTTCTCGATGATGCGGGAGATGATTTCGCCGTCAAAGCTGCGGCTGGTCAGCACCGCGATGTCGCGGTTCTGGAAACGGTGTGTGGCCACCACCAGGCAGCGGTGCCAGAAAGCCCAGATCATGGGCCGGTCGTTGGCGTCCAGCGGCCCGCCGGGTTCGGCGGAATTGCGATAGCGCACAGTGGCGCACAGCAGGCGCACCAGCAGCGCCCCGCCCGCCGCAATCAGCGGCAGCAGCAGCCGCTGGCGCAGCGGGTACGCGGCTTCCCTAACCGGGTTGTTCCCGGAAAATGTGGGGGCGGGAGCGGTCACACCGATATTGTACCGGGTGGACTGCACCCCCTTTCGCCTCCCTGGATTACAATGTCAGAGTTCCTGAGGCGGCGTTTTTTTGGGCCGCTGCCTTTCCCGGCTCTACGCCGCTCCGCTCGGCCCACGACCTTGTTTTATCGCTGAAATAAGGCCGTGACTACCCGCAACCCCTTTTCCGGCCTGCCAACCCGCTACTTGGGCGCGGGCATCTCAGAAGCACGAATCCTTAACCGGATCAGAGAATGCAAGGAGAGGACGCAATGAAAAAACTCGGAATGTTGTTGGCGCTGTGTTTCGCTTTCAGTCTGGCGATGATGGCCCAGGACAACATGGGCAGTATGGGCCAGAGCACAGATCAGACCACCACCACCACCAAGACAACGAAGCACCACATGAAGGGCGCCAAGGAGCACTCCCTGACCGGCTGTCTGGCCGAGGGGACGTCTCCCGGCACCTACGAGCTTTCCCATGGCAAGAAAAAGACTATGGTCACGGGCTCGGATGAATTGAAAAACCACGTTGGTCATGAAGTGAAGCTGACCGGCATGTGGGAAAAGGGCGCCATGGCCGAAGGCAGCGAGAGCGCCGCCACCGAAGCCAACGAGAAGAAAACCGGCAAAGAAGAGCATGAGTTCAAGGTAACCAACATCACCCACATTGCCGATACCTGCACCATGGGCAAGAAGAGCAAGAAGAGCAAAGGCGAGATGGGCGGCACCGGATTCTAGCCGGGCGCAATCGCATACCCAGGCGCAGCTCAGGCTGCGCCTTTTTTTGATTGCTCACAGCGCTGGCTGCGGTTTTTGCTGCATAATTTCGCCACTACCGGAGGCGCTATGGCGAAACGAATTCTGCTGGCGGGTGTGTTGGGCGGCCTCGCAATGTTTATATGGGCATCCATAGCCCACATGGTGCTGCCGCTGGGTTCCACAGGGTTCCGGGAAATTTCGAATGAAGCGCCTGTACTGAGCGCCATGCAGGCCAGCCTGGGCCAGACTTCCGGGCTCTACATCTTCCCCGGCCTGGGAGCGGGCCCCCATCCCACCACGGCGCAACGCAACGCAGCCATGAAGGACTATGGGCCGAAGCTGGCCGCCAATCCCTCCGGGCTGCTGCTCTATCATCCGCCCGGTGCCTCGGGCATAACTGGCGGCAAACTGGGTCTGGAGTTTCTAACCGAGGTGGTGGAAACCCTGCTGGCGGTGTTTCTGCTGGCGCAGACCCGGCTGCAGAGCTACGCCGGGAAGGTGGGATTTATTGTGCTGGTGGGCATCATCGCCGCCCTGGCCACCAATATTCCCTACTGGAACTGGTACGGCTTTCCCGGCAACTATACCGCCGCCTACATGACCACGCAGATCGTTGCCTATCTGGTGGCAGGGTTGGTGGGGACGGCGGTGCTGAAAAACCGAGAGCCGCTGGGGTTTGCGGCCAACGCCAAGTAAATAGTGGGACACACAAGGTCCCTCGACTTGAGCTCCCTCGCATGTGCGCGCTCGCTCGGGATGACAGACATAAGGTTGCGAATGATTACTGTTCGTTCCAGCGGCGGAACAGGAGAGCGCCGTTGGTGCCGCCAAAGCCGAAGGAATTGGACATGGCAAATTCCATCTTGACCTCGCGCGCGTGGTTGGGCACGTAATCCAGGTCGCACTCGGGATCGGGAGTTTCCAGGTTGATGGTGGGCGGGACCTTCTGATCGCGCAGGGCGAGCACGGTGATGCCTGCCTCCAGTCCGCCGGCGCCGCCCAGCAGGTGCCCGGTCATGGACTTGGTGGAACTGATCGCCACCTTGTAGGCATGGTCGCCGAAGGCGCGCTTGATGGCCACCGTTTCCAGCTTGTCGCCGATATCGGTGGAAGTGCCGTGCGCATTGACGTAGCCCACTCGCTCGGGCGTGATCTTAGCGTCGGCCAAAGTATTCAGCATCACCCGGTAGGCTCCATCTCCGTTTTCCGCCGGCTGGGTGATGTGGAAGGCATCCGCGCTCATGCCGTAGCCCACTACCTCGGCCAGGATCTTGGCCCCGCGGCGGCGGGCAAATTCCAACTCCTCCAGGATGAGTACGCCCGCGCCTTCCCCGATGACGAAACCGTCGCGTCCGGAATCCCAGGGGCGGCTGGCCTTCTCCGGAGCGTCGTTGCGGGTGGAAAGTGCGCGCATGGCTGCGAACCCGCCCACCCCCATAGGTGTGATGGCCGCCTCGGTGCCGCCGGCAATCATCACGTCGGCATCACAGCGGGCGATGATTTTGAAGGCATCGCCCACCGAATGGGCGCTGGAGGTGCAGGCGGTGCAGGTGGCTTCATTAGGCCCTTTGGCGTTGTAGCGGATGCTGACATGGCCGGCCGCCAGATTGACGATGGAGGCGGGAATGAAAAAAGGCGAAATGCGCCGCGGGCCCCCGCTGAGCAGATTGGAGTGCTCGCGCTCGATCACATCGAACCCGCCGATTCCCGAACCAATGTGCACTCCCACCCGGGGCGCAAGTTCGGGGGTGATCTGCAAACCCGACATGCGCATGGCCTCGTCCGAGGCTGCCAGAGCCAGGTGGATGAAGCGGCCCATCTTCTTCAGTTCTTTTTTCTCCACAAACTGCAGGGGGTCGAAGTTCTTGACCTCGGCGGCGATCTGGCTGGCAAACTGGGAAACGTCGAAATAAGTGATGCGGGCGACGCCGCTCTTGCCGGCCAGCAGGTTGGCCCACACTTCCGGGCTGGCGTTGCCTACCCCGCAAATGAGTCCCACGCCGGTGACAACTACGCGCCGAGCCAAGGGCATACCTCTGTCTTTCGTTTCATCGCTTCGGGGAATCCTCAGTTGTGCTCAGAATGCGAGGCTCTCGCCTGCTTTGCTAACACCGCTATTTTCTGCCCTTGGCGAGCGCCCAGTTGCCCGGCGATGACTTCCTTCTTGCCATCAACTCCCGCCATGCGACTTCCGGAAGTGCGGCTGCAATGCCGGGCAAGCGATGGTCCGGCTTACTTCGCCGCCTTGGCGTGCTTGCCGATGTAGTTGATGGCATCCTGCACGGTGCGGATCTTCTCCGCATCTTCGTCTGGTATCTCGATGTCGAAGGCCTCTTCGAAGGCCATTACCAGTTCTACGGTGTCGAGCGAGTCCGCGCCCAGGTCGTCCACAAAGGATGCGGTGGGCGTGACTTCGGATTCCTCGACGCCCAGCTGTTCTACGATGATTTGCTTAACCTTTTCGTCCACGGATGCCATATCCAATCCCCCTATGCGCTGAAACGAGTAGTGTAATGGCGGCTAATATAAGGTGTAAAGGCGGTCACGGCTGCTTGTCAATCCGCCGCCTTTTTACCGTGGCGGTGATCTCACCTTTGGCCAGGCGGGCGCGAATCTCCTGGCCGCTCTGCACCTGGGCGGCATCCTTAACCAGTTGGCCTTGGGCATCAAACACCAGGGCATAGCCGCGGTCCAGGATGTTGAGGGGAGAAAGGCCCTGGAGGCGGGCTTGCAGCTGCTCCAGGCGGGAACGATGGCGCAGCAACTGGGCCCGGCCGGAGGCCAGCAGGGCGGCCAGTTGAGCCTGCAAATCGCGGCGCACTCCCGCCAGCACGCGCCGCAGGTCGTGATGGCGGACGCCGGCGTTGGCCATATCCAGCCGCCGCCGCCGCTGGCCCAGGAGGGCGCGCTGCGCCGTGGCCAGCCGGTAAACCAGGTCGTCCACGCGTTGCTGCCGGCGGGCAATCGCATCGGTCATGCGGCCGAAGGCCCCGTGCTGCGCCAGTTCCGTGAGCTGCTGCCGCAGAAGCAGCAGGTGGTAGCGCGCGGCCCGCGCCAGCCGCAGCCGGAGCCCTTCTGCCTGCTCTTCGATCTCCTGCCGCGAGCGGATCACCAGTTCAGCCGCCGCCGAAGGGGTGGGCGCGCGCAGGTCGGCGACGAAATCAATGATGGTGAAGTCGGTTTCGTGGCCCACGGCGGAAATTACCGGGATGTGGGAAGCGGTTACGGCGCGAGCCAGTGCCTCATCGTTGAAAGCGGCCAGGTCCTCCACCGAGCCCCCGCCCCGGGCCACGATGATCACCTCTACGTTGCGCGCCCGGTTGAAGTAGCGTACCCCGGCACTGACCTCGGCAGGCGCGCTTTCCCCCTGTACCTGCGCGGGGAATATAAGCACGTTCGCGCTCTCATGGCGGCGGCGAAGAATGTTGAGGATGTCGCGCAGGGCGGCCGCCCGCGGCGAGGTCACCACCCCGATGGCGCGCGGCAGCGCCGGGATGGGCTTCTTGCGGGCGGCGTCGAACAGGCCTTCGGCTTCCAGGCGCGCCTTGAGCTGCTCAAAGGCCACCTGCAGCGCGCCCGCACCCTTGGGCTCCAGGTACTCGGCGGAGAGTTGCAATTCGCCGCGGGCGTCGTAAACCGTGACCCGGCCGCGCGCGATCACGTGCATGCCGTTCTCCGGACGGAAGCGCAGCAGCTTTGCCTGCGAGCGGAACATCACAATCCGCACCTGGGCGCTCTCATCCTTCAGCGTGAAGTAGAGGTGGCCGGATTCGGCGGGCCGCAAGTTGGAGATTTCACCTTCCACCCAGACGTCGGTGTACTCGCGCTCCAGATGGGTGCGAACCGCGCTCACCAGGTCGCGCACTCGCCAGATGCGGCGTTGCTGCGCCCCCTGGAAGGTGAAGTCGAGTTGGCCCCCGGTGGACATCTGTGGGGCAGTTTACAGTTGCCAGTTGCCAGTTGCCAGTAAGCTCGGCATTCACTCAGCCAAGGGGGAAGCAGCGCCAAGCAGGGATACGGGGTCTAGCGGTGTAATCTCCCGCAGTGATGTGGCGCGAACAGTTCAACCTGCAGGGGCTCAATGCTGACTGCTGAGCGCTGATTGCTGAAGGCACCGTACTACCTGTGGCCCGCCCGGCTCAGGAAGTACAGCACCACGGAGAGCACAATGCTGAGGAGAATAGAGGTGGCCAGTGGAAAGTAGAAGGTGCTGTGTTTGCCGCGATAGACGATGTCCCCAGGCAGGCGGCCGATGGGCAGGTGCATGCGTCCGGCAAAGATCAGGATGACTCCAAAGAAGGCGAGCAGCAGGCCCCAAAAAACCAATATTTTGCCAAGATCGGCCACTTTTTAGAGTCTAACGCACTCCCTCCGTCGAGAGAGGAGTCAGTTATCAGTAATCAGGAGTCAGCAACAACTCCTGCTGTTACCAACCTGCTGCTTCTCACCTGCGTCCTACTCACAGGATGGATGCGCGGCAAACTGTCGCTGTGGTGGCGAATTTCCTGGTCATTCTGGGCCTGGTGATCTACGCCTTCACCCTCTTTGCCGAGTATGAATCGCGGGGGCGCTGGGCCAAGAATATGACTGGCCTGCTGGCCGGAATAGGCATGATGGTGCTGGCCATCGCGCTGCTGCTCACTCCCGCCAATGCGGCCACCATCATGAAAATCGCGGAAAGCGGGGCCTCCAGAGTGCTGCTGTGGGCGAGCACAGGGCTGCTGCTGGCCGCCATCGCCGCTTTCGGAGCCATTACCTACTGGCGTCCTCTCCGCCTGTTACACGAGCGCAAGATCGAAAGCGACCTCCACCGTGA
>DATJEH010000057.1:0-22374 GCA_035496875.1 Terriglobales bacterium
TTCTCGAAGGTGTCCGGCGGCATGCGCTTGATGCGGTCGGCATCTACCCGGTTCATGAACTCCTCAAAGCCCAGGACGGCCACCCGCGTGCGCGCCCCTTTGAGGGTTTTGCAGGTCATCTGCCGCCCGAACAGCCACACCACGAGCGCAGAAACGGCGATGGTAAAAACCGCCAGCGGCACCGAGCCAAAAACATCGGCCGCTCCGGTTACCGCCAGCAGAATGAAGGGCGCCGCCGCCAGCACCGCTCCGCCCAGCATGTAGGCGTTGGCCGACTCCGGGTCAATCAGATACATGCCCTTGCGGCGCAGGGCGGACATGATGTCATCGCGAATTACCGGAATAGCGGTGTAGAAGCGGTTCTTCAGGCTGGAGAGCCGGGTTTCGCTGGTGTCGCCGGCGAAAATATTTTCCAGCATCACTCGCTCGTGGGGCGCCAGCCCGGTCCATTTCTGCCGCGGGATGAGGAGGTGGAAAATGTAATCTTTGTGGTGAAAGATCAACCCCTGGTCCACGGTTTCTTCGATCTTGATAAAGCCGCGAACCGCCAGGTCCACGATGGTGGAGGTGATATCGCGGGGATTAACCTTGTCGTCAATCAGCGAACCCACCTCGGCCGGCGTCATTTCCGCGGGCGGTTCGTACATGGGAGCTACCGAAAGCCCGGGGTTAGGGTCGCGCCCCTTGAACCACCACAGGCAGAACATCACCACCAAAGCCCAGGGCGGCAGCAGCACCAGCGGGTTGCTGCGCAAAAACCAGCTGGCGCGAGTTAACGGGCCGGGTTGCTGCAGAATGCCCTTGGGAATGTAAATGTCAATGGTCAAGCCGCCGCGCATGGCTAACGGATTGGTGGTCTCAAAGCGCGCGTTGGCGCCGGTGACCTCGGCCGTGGCTTCATGGCTGATGGAACCGTACAGGCCGGTGAATGCCTGCGCCCGCAGGTTGCCGGCAGCGTTCTCCGGCAGGTGAACGTAGGCGGAGGCGTGGTCAATGGGCACTGGCCAATCGTTGCCGGTCACGTTCCAGTAGAACTCGTCGTAGCTGGGAAAATAGCGCACCGCGTTGGGGATGGTGTAGTCAATCTCCACCGTCCTGGTGGAGTCCTCCGCCCCGGGAATATAAATCTTGAGGTGACGATATCCGTTACGGATGCTGGAATCGTACTTCAGTTTGTTGCCGGAGCCGTCCGTGACGCCAGTGATCTTCAGGAAGAGGCTGTAGTTGGTGCCATGAGGGCCGGGATACTCGAGGGGGATGTCGCGATAGATGCCGTGGTACACGCCGCTAAATGCCACAGTAATGCGCTCGCTGACCTGGGCCTTCCCCTGGCGGTCGAGGTTGACGGTGGACCGGAAGTCGGCGATTCGCCAGTCTGCCCGCGCCGGCAGCGCAGCCAGGGCCACGCAGAAAAAAAGCCCAAGGCGCAAGCAGCGGGTTGCCAGCGCGAACTTAGGCTTGCCCGACATCAGAACTTTACGGCAACGTTTTCGCGGTCGGCCGGCGTCTCTAGTTCGAAGTACTGGCGTGGCTGGAAGCCCAGCATGCTGCCGAAGATGTTGGTGGGGAAAGTTTGCAGCTTGGTGTTGAAGTCGCGGACCACGGCGTTGTAATAACGGCGTGCATTCTGGATGTTATCTTCGGTCTGGGTCAGTTGCCCCTGCAGGGCGGTGAACTCTTCCGAGGCGCGCAGTTGCGGGTAGTTCTCCGCTACCGCCAGCAGGCCGCGCAGGGCCTGTGTGAGCTGGCCTTCGGCCGCCGAGCGATCGGCGGTGCTGGTGGCCGTCATCGCCGCCGAGCGGTACTTGGCGATGTTCTCGAAGGTGCCTTTTTCGTGGGCGGCGTACCCCTTAACCGTTTCTACCAGGTTGGGGATCAGGTCGTGGCGCCGCTTGAGTTGCACGTCAATGTCGGACCAGGAGGCGTCCGCGCGCACGCGCAACTGGACCAGGCCGTTGTAGATGGCGATGGCAAAGCCCACTATCGCCACAATGACAATCAGAAAAATGATCAGGGCCATCACAGGCTCCCGTATAGAGTTTTGCAGGGTCCCGTACAGGGCAAGGTATCACAGGCGGGAATCGGGGAGCCAGTACGGAGTAGTCCGCAGCCGGCGGCTACTCCGAGGGTTCAAACTTGATCTCTATGGTTTCCGTGGTCGGCTCGGAGGCCGGTTCAAACTTCCACTTGCCAATTACGGCCATGGCCGCTGCCACAAAGGTTGGATTGCCGCCCACGGCCTTCGCCGACTTTACGTTGCCCGCGGGTTCGACAGTGACCAGCAGCTTGACCGCGCCTCTGATACTTAGTTTACGGGCCAAATCGGGATATGCGGGCAGGACCTTCTTTACAACCTTGCGGGCGGCGTGATGTTCCGTGGGAACGTCCGCCCCCGCCAGGGGCGCTCCACAGATGGTTGTCAACAGCAGCAGAACCAGGGCATAAGCGAGTTTTCGGGTCATAGGTCTTTCAGGGTCAGCACACGGGCCTGAATGCAAATTGCGCATGGCGCTTGTGCTCAACTCTGAATTGTTTCAAGGGAGTGCTGAACTGCCTAGGTGACCAAAGGGATTGAACGTTCACGACCTCGTTGCTTAAGGACCTGAGATGAAGTGTGCACCAGAAAGCAAGTTACGTCTCTACCCTGCGCAAGCTGCGCCGCAACGCAATGTGCAGGAGTAGAGACGTTGCTCCTAACGTCTCGGTTCTGGGCCGCCGCGGGTTATGGCGTCTGCACCACCACAAAGGCGGTGGTGCCGCCACGGTTCACCAGCAGGACGATGGACTGGTGGCCCGCCATTCTGACTTCGCGGTCGTACTGCGAAACCCTGTCCACGGGATGGCGGTTGACCTGCTCGATGATGTCGCCACGTTGCAATCCAGCCATTTCTGCAGGGCTGCCCTGGGCGACATTCGCCACGACCACGCCTCTGGTGTTAGCCGGCACACCCAACTGCTGCAAGATGTCGGGCGTCAGGTTCTCTACCTCCACACCCTGCATCAGCCCAGGCTGCTGCGGCTCCGCCGCTCCCGCCTGTTGCTGCCCGCTCTGGGGCTGCTCACCCAGCGTAAGGGACACATCCTGCGGCTTGCCATCGCGTACGATTTTCAGTTGTGCCGTCGTGCCTGGCCGCAGCTCGCCGATTTTCAGTTTCAGATCGTTCGCCCCTTGCACCGGTTGCTCGTTCAGTTGCGTGATGACGTCTCCCCGCTGCAGGCCCGCTTTCGCGCCCGGACCGTTGGGCGCTACGTCGCTGATTATGGCTCCCTGATTAGCCGGCACGCCGTAGGTCTTCGCCACCGGAGCCGAGACATCCTGGACTCCCACTCCCAGCCAGCCGCGCGTTACCTTACCGTACTTCAGAATCTGACCCATGATGTAACGCGCCAGATTAATGGGGATGGCGAAGCCGATCCCCTGGTTCCCGCCGCTGCGGCCGGAGAGAATGGCGGTGTTGATGCCGATCAGTTCGCCGCGCGCGTTGATGAGCGCGCCTCCGGAGTTGCCGGGATTGATGGCGGCATCGGTCTGGATGAAGTCTTCATAGTTCTCAATTCCAAGCTGGCTGCGGGCGGTGGCGCTCACAATACCCATGGTTACGGTCTCTCCGATGCCGAAGGGGTCGCCAATCGCCAATGCATAATCGCCCACCTGCAGCTTGGAAGAATCGCCGAAGGTGACGGTGGACAGGTGGTTGGCCTGGATTTTGAGCACGGCGATGTCGGTCTTCGGGTCGGTGCCCACTACCTTGGCCGCGTATTCCTGTTTGTTCGACAGGTACACCTTGATATCCGTCCCCTTCTCCACCACGTGGTTGTTGGTCATGATGTAGCCGTCATGGCTGACGATGACGCCTGAACCCAGAGCTTCCTCGCGCTGCGGCCGGGGTTGGGGCATCTGCCCGCCAAAAAACTGCTGAAAAAAAGGATTGTTGAAGAAGGGGTTGAGTTGGTTGCCCTGCGGCTTAACCAGGTGCGAGGAGGAGATGTTTACCACAGCCGGCAACACAGGTTTGACCACCGCCGCGTATCCCATGCTGTTGGGCGGTCCGGCTGCAGGTGCGGAACCGCTGATGTACACGGGAACGGTGTTGGCCGTGTTGTCTATGCCCGCCCATGCGGGAATCACCCAGCCCAGCACGCCCCCGATTACCAGCACAACGATGGTGGAAAGGATTGCTGCAGGATATCCAATGCGGACCACTTTCTCTTTCATGGCTTGCTTAGTCTCTCTTCAAGTGCTCTGTCTCTGACGCCAAGGTTGCGATTGCCGCCCGGAGGAAGAGATGCCCGCCAGTTCGGCACACGTTGCGTGCAACAATAAAATCGTACCACGATGCTTTCAGGAGAGGGAACAAGCGCGCCTGCCGCCGCTGCGGCGCCATTGCGAACCTGGGTTGCAGGGAATGATGTATTCGGCTACTGGGTGGGAGCGTAGTAACCGGGACGGGAGCGGACGTGCACTTTCTTACTCAGGGCGATGATTTCGATGGAGTGGTAGCGGCCGTCTGCAGCCATTTCCGCGGGCTTGTAGGCCAGGGAGTACTGGCTGCGCAACTCCTCTTCGATGGCGGAAAAGGCCTTGGTAATGTCGGTCATCTTGTAGGGGAAGAAAGCGCGGCCGCCGGTGGCGTTGGCAAGCTGCTCCAGCACCTCATCGCCCCGCATGACCAACCCGCTGTCGTCGGTGCTGATGGCATAGATGACCACCTCAGCGCGCTGCGCCATCTGGATGGCCTTGCCCAGGCTGACCTCGCTCTGATTATCTTCGCCGTCGCTGAGTACGATGATGGCGCGCCGCACCGGCCGTTCGTCGCCGGTCTTGAGCAGCTTTTCCTTACAGGCCAGGTACACCGCGTCATACAGGGCGGTGCCGCCGCCGGCCTTCAGATTGTCAATGGCAGAGGACAGTTGCGCGGTGTTATCGGTGAAATCTTTCATCAGCTTGGAATGGCTGTTGAAGCCGATGACAAATGCGCGGTCGGTACCCTGGCGAACCACCTGCTTGAGGAACGAAATCGCGGCGTTCTGCTCGAAGAGGAAGCGGCTTTTAACCGAGCCGCTGTCATCCACCAGCAGGCCCACGCGCAAGGGCAGGTTAGTCTCGCGGCGAAAATCAAGAATGCTTTGCGGCGGCTGGTTATTATCCAGAACCCGGAAATCACTCTGGGAAAGGTCGCGCACGAACTTTCCGCGCCCGTTGGTGGCGGTAAATACCACATTAACCTCGTCCACTCGCCGGCGAATGGTCAGCAGCGGCGAATTGCCCGCCTGTTCCGGGTAAGCCTCGGTTTCCGAAGCGGTCGGTGCATTGCTCAGGTAAGGCTGGGTAGGATCTTGACCCGCGGGGAGTTGGGCATGGGCCCCCGTAGCTGCAAAAAACAGCAGCAGGACAGCGGCGAAACTGGAAAGCAAATATTTCATAAAACGTGCATTTTCTGCCGCTTTACGGGGCACAAAAAGCTCCCTAACGATTTCATGCATTTTCAATGCCATGAGAACTCTAGGTCAGGGCGGGGAGGAAGCCAAGTTACAAACGGGGAACAGACTTTCGTTACACACAGCTGATTAAGGTTTAAGATGACAATTCCCACGTGGAGGTTTCATGAAAAAGCTGGTCGCGGTACTGACTTTCGTGCTGTTACTCGCTGCCCCCCTGCTGGCCAAGGACAACGAAAAAGAGCAGGACCGGGTCAAAGACGCCGGCGAAGTGCTCAAAGAAATCATCAACATCCCCGATGACATTCCCAAGGACCTGTTTGACCGGGCGGAATGCATCATCGTTCTGCCTTCGGTGAAAAAGTTTGCCATCGGTCTCGGCGGCAGCTACGGCCGCGGCGTGATGAGTTGCCGCACCGGCCAGCATTACACCGGTCCGTGGAGCGCGCCCGCCATGTACGCCCTGGAGGGCGGCAACATCGGTTTCCAGTTGGGCGGGCAGGCGACTGACTTCGTTCTGCTGGTAATGAATCCCCATGGAGCGGAGTCGCTGCTGAAGACCAAGGTGAAGCTGGGCGCCGACGCGGCGGCGGCTGCCGGACCCAAGGGCAGGGACGCGACCGCGGCCACCGACGTGGCCATGCGGGCGGAGATTCTCTCCTATTCGCGCTCCCGCGGCTTGTTTGCTGGTATTTCGCTGGAGGGCTCTACCCTGCGCCAGGATAATGGCGCCAACGAGAAGCTCTACGGGCACAAGATCAGCGCGCGTGAGATTGTGCGCGAACATCGCGTGGGCGTGCCGGCGGCGGGACAGGCACTGGTCTCGCTGTTGAACCACCACTCACCCAAGAACCTGTCGGATCCTAAATCGCTGGAGTAGCGACATAAGTTCAGCGCCGGGCGCGGCCCGCCCGGCGCGTTGCACCTTATCCGGATGAGGTAAAACGTTACATGCTAGCGGAATGCGCCTTAGCCTGAACCACTGTCGCCAGAGAGATGGCCGGCCGGCTAACGTTTTCGCGGCGCAAGCATCGGAATCCCGCTCGGCCAGGCCAGCATCTTAGAATTGTTCGTCGCACTTTAATTTGGCCGACAATTTTCCCGCCGCCATCCGGGCCCATGATTTCCCACTTGGTCACCAAAACGGCTGCCATCACCACGGTAGTGGTGGTAAGCAACGCCGTGGGCAACTACGCCCTCAGCAAAGGCATGCAGGAGGTTGGTCAACTCGTTACCTGGCAGCCCGGGCCCTATTTGCAGGCCTTTGCCGATCCCTGGGTCATTATCGGCGTGCTGCTGCTGATTGCCTGGCTCATTTTCCGCCTCGCCCTGCTCAGCTGGGCGGACCTGAGTTATGTGATCACCGTGACCTCCACCTCCTACGTCATCAGCGCCCTGCTGGGGAAGTTCTTTCTGGCGGAGCAGGTCTCAGCCTTGCGCTGGGCCGGCATTGCCCTGATCACAGTGGGAGCGGTGTTCGTGGGCGAAACCTTCCCCAGCACCACCGACGAAACCGGAGGTCTGGCAGAGGAATGATGCGCTGGATCCTGGTGGCGTTGATCGTAGTGCCGGGCACGGTCGGCGATCTGCTCACTACCGCGGGCATGAAACGCCATGGTGAGGTGAATGATTTCAGCCTGTCCGGGCTGGCCCGGCTCCTGTGGCAGTTGGCGCGCAATCCCTACATCATCATCGGCATCGTCGCCATGGCCATTTCATTCTTCGCGCTCATGGACCTGTTATCCATCGCCAAGCTGAGCTTTGCCGTTCCGGCGACCGCCTCCAGCTATCTGTTGGAAACAGCGCTGGCCAAGTATCTGCTCAAGGAAGAGGTGGGGTGGAAGCGCTGGGCAGGCGCCTCCCTGGTGGCCATTGGGGTAATGCTGATCTCCATATAGGACGGTTTCAAGGTTTCACGATCTTCTTCGGTTTCCCATGCTGCATGGGGGCCAGCACGGCGACGGAAAGCGGGCACTGGGGCCTGAGTTCTCGCCTTTGCCGCTCAGGCCCAGCAGCACCAGGCCGGCAACGATGAGCAGTGTGGCCAGGCTCTTGCCCACCAGGGTCCAGCCCTGGAAGTTCTCTAGTAACCAGCGCGGCCGCAACTGGGTAAGCCCATAAGCACCGACGAAGATGATGGCATAACGTACGCCGGAGATGGCGTCCACCACCGCGGGATGAGCCAGGTCAATGGCGTAAAAAATCAGGAATGAGCCCACACCGGAGATGAAGCGGTTGACGAAATACCAGAAACGGCTGCTGGGTTCCGCATGTTCGGAATAGACGAAAATCTGCCGCCGCCACCGCTTCCGGACCAGCAGCAGGATGGAGCCCAAAAAGGTGCCGATGGTGAAGATCACATATCCGCTGACGAAGTTGGTGTCATCAAACACCATCTTCTGCAGCACATTGACCAGCCCGAATAGTACGGAGGCGAGCAGGATGCTGGGCAGAACTCGCCGCAGATTCAGCTTTTCCGACAAAAACATCACAAAACCGCCGCCTACCAGCAGGGCGAAGGCCAGCAGGTTACCCCGGGCCACGTAGGGATGGCGAAGCAGCGGGATGGCGATAAGAACGGTGGCCACCGGGGAAAATCCGCCCATCACCGCCAGAGTCTGGGACGCCTCACCGCGCTTCAGAGCGGCGTAGTAGAACCATATCGCCACCAGATGAAGCATTCCCGTGCCCAGGGCCAGCAGGGCGATCGGGATCCCCGGCCAGTGGAAACCAAATGGAGCCAGGAGCAGGCCGAAAACGCTGATCGCACCCAGCCAGAAGACATAAGACACCAGGTTGCGGGTTTCCGGCTTTTTCAGCAGTACTTTGTCCCAGACCAGCGAAATTCCGATAAGGCCATTGGCAATGATGGCGATAAAGATTCCGTTCCGCACGAATCCCAGCGCGGCGGGAACAGACATTGCCATCAGCGCGTCGGGGGAGAGGGAGTTCATGTGCGGCGCCGGTCAGGGCAGGTCACGCGGACTGCCGCAGCGGGGTAGAGGTGTCACTGGGGAAGAGGACGGGTTGAAGCAGGACGCGGCGGGCCTGTTCGCAAGTCAGGGGTTGGTCGGCGGAGAAGAGTTCGGCCTGGCCTGTGGGAGAAATGCGAATGGAGAAGAAGCCGCCGTCCGGGGCCGGCACGTCGTCTCGGGTGGCTTGGAATTCGTAGCGCAAATGACGGTCGGGGAGCTCGGCCTGGATGCGCACCTGCAGCCCTGTAGTGGGCTCGGAAATCGCCACCTGCTGCCGGTCAGGAGCGTCAAAGATGGCGGTGCCTCCCCAGCGGTTGTACTCGCTGACGTCGGCCTGCAGGCTATCGTGCAGTTCCTGCCATAAATTCGCCGCGGCCTGCTGCTGGGCCACATTGGAGCTCTGGCCAGAGGCCGCCGGCCGGCGGCGCGCATATTCTTGGGTTATCCAGCCCATCGGTTCCAGGGGATGAGTTGCCGGACGTGTACGCTGAGTTGCCACCCAGGGGGTACCCATAAAGGGCGCAAATTTTCCCGTCCCGGAGCGCGCTTTAGTCAGTCTAATAGAAGTAAGCGGCTGAGCCCTCGCCCGGCTCCCAAGCCGACCCTTTGGCGGCTGGACGGGGTACCTGGACGGGGGTATAGTCGGCCTTAACAACTGCCCTGAATCCGTGCTGAAAGCAAGCCAGAGCCGGATTTGATGGGCAGAAGAGGCCTGCGGACAACTACCGCAAAGCAGTCCAGCCTCTAAACGGGTGAGGACCAGCTTAAAAGCCGCCATCGCTGATAAGCTTGGGGGCCGGCCGGGGGCTTGCTCTCAGCAGGGGTAAATTTATGATTCGCCGTACAATCTCGCTGGCCACGGCTCTGGTGTTTGCGTGCAGCGCGTTTTCTGCCGCCGCCACCAACACTGGGGTCAAAACCTACCACGACGGCAGCATTAGAGACATTGCTGCCATCGGCAATCGCAATGTGGGCTGCGGAGAAGGGGTGGGGAACTGGTACAGCATTGAAAAACAGGTGCAAATGGGCAAGCAGTTCGCCGCCCAGGTGGAGTCGAGCGTCAAGCTGATCAATGACCCGGCGATTACTGAATATGTGAACCGCATCGGGCAAAACCTTGTGCGCAATTCCGACGCCAAAGTCCCCTTCACCATCAAGGTAATTGACTCCGACGAGGTAAACGCGTTCGCCCTGCCCGGCGGGTTCTTCTACGTCAACTCAGGTTTGGTTCTGGCGGCCGACAACGAGTCCGAACTGGCGGGAGTGATGGCGCATGAGATCGCGCACGTGGCCGCCTGCCACGCAGCCCGGGAACAAACTCGCGGCCAGCTGGCAAACTTGGCCACCATCCCCTTGATCTTCGTGGGCGGCGGTTTGGGTTATGGAGTGTACAACGCCGCCAGCGTGGCCCTGCCCATGACTTTCCTGCGCTTTTCCCGAGGGTTTGAGTCGGAGGCCGATTATCTCGGCATGCAGTACATGTACAAAACCGGCTACGATCCGCAGTCATTCATTGCCTTCTTCGAAAAATTAAAGGCACAGGAGAAGAAGAAACCGGGTTTCCTGTCCAAGGCGTTCAGCACCCATCCGCAGACGCCGGACCGGATCAAGATGTCGCAAGAGGAGATTGGCCACCTTCTGCCCCCGCGCCAGGAATACATTGAGGACACCTCCGAATTTGAGGACGTAAAGGCGCGGCTGGCGGCGGTTGAGAACCGCCACAAGATCCAGAACCCGAAAGATAACCGTCCGACGCTGCGCCGCGCCAAGGGACCGAACGACCAGAACAAGGATGATGGGCGGCCTACTCTCAAGAAGCGCGGGGACAGCTAGCGCTTTCCAGGCTGATGATTACGGGCGCAGGGGCATGGCTCCTGCGCTTTTAGTTTGCGCGGCACAGCTTCCCGGCTTCCATTTCTGAGGAGTCATGCCCATCAGAGATGGCTGAATATCGCCTCCGCCAGCACCCAAGCGATATAAACGAGCATTACCGTTTCAACCAGGTCGAAAGCCTGCACGCCGGTGAGAATTCGGGTGCGGGCGGCTTCGCCGCCGGCGTTTACCAGCCAGCGAGGGCGCGCTTCTGCCAGCGCCCATCCGGCTACGTGCAGCACTGCCATAACGACCAGCGGCGCCAGCAGGAAGCGGCTGCGCTGCCAGGCCACATACCCCATCAGCCCCAAGTAGTAGATGGCTTCGAAGCGAAATATGCCGAGGACGCTCAACCAGCGCGGCGCCCTTCCACTCCAGGCGCGCCGCAACAGGCGGGTGCTGGTCAGGTGTACCGTCACCATGGCCAGAGTAAAAAGCAGCAGCAGCGCGGTAGCGAGTTTCATCCCAGTCCGGCTTGGCGCAGTTGCTCTTCGCTCATGCCGAAGTAGTGTCCCAATTCGTGCATCACGGTTTTGCGCACCTGCTCGCGAATTTCCTCATCATTACGGCACACCGCTTCGATGTTCCGCTGGTACAGCACAATGCGGTTGGGCGCCGTCACAATGTCCCACACGCTTTTCTGGGTGGCCGGGATGCCCTGAAAGATGCCCAGCAGCAGCCGCCGCGGGCCGGCGCGCGGGCCATGGCGCAACCGGGCCTGCCCCTCGGGCTCATCCTCCACCATGATGGCCAGGTTTTCCAGTTTGTCGCGAAACATTGCGGGCAGTTCCCGCAAGGCTTCCTCCATCACTTCGACAAACCTCTCTCTCTCCATGCCTGTATGGTAAACGCAGCTCGCGGCATTAGGGGAGAGTGAGGCGGCGATTCCACTCTGGTTGATATTATCTTGCTGGCTAAGGAGACGGCGTGGCGGTGAGCGGCAATAACCTCGGCGCGGGGACACGCTCCCGGGCCGCGTTCGTAGTGGGCAGCGGGCCCAACGGCCTGACCGCCGCCATTATCCTGGCTCAAGCCGGCCGCCGTGTCACCATTTTTGAGGCGGAGCAGAGCATTGGCGGCGGCGCCCGCTCCGCCGAACTCACCCTTCCCGGTTTCACTCACGATATTTGCTCCGCCATTCACCCGCTGGGCGCCGGGTCCCCCGTTTTCGCCAATTTCCCCCTGAAGCGGTTTGGACTGGAATGGGTGCACCCGGCTGTGCCTCTGGCTCATCCCCTTGACGACGGCAGCGCAGCTATCCTGGCTCGTTCGCTGGATGAAACCGTCGGGCGCCTGGGCGCCGATGGTGAAAGCTATCGCCGCCTGGTAAATCCCGCGGTGGAACACTGGGACGAATTATCCGGGCTGGTCTTGTCTCCGCGGTTCCCGCCCCATCCCTGGCTGCTGTCGCGCCTTGGTTGGGCTGCCGTGCAACCGCTGGCCAGGCTGGCACGCCGCCGCTTTCGAGGGGAACATGCGCGGGCATTACTGGCCGGGCTGGGCGCCCACGCCATGTTGCCGCTGGACCATGTGGGCACCGCAGCCATCGCCTTGGCGCTCGGTGTGGCTGGCCACGCGGTAGGCTGGCCCTTCCCCCGTGGCGGCACGCAGCAGATCGCCAACGCGCTGTCAGGCTATGCGCAGTCGCTGGGAGTGGAGATTCGCACTGGAACACGCGTCACCTCTCTCCGGGAATTGCCGCGGGGTGCCGAAGTGCTTTGTGACGTGACGCCACGCCAGCTTCTGAACCTGGGCGGGCAGGACCTTCCGCCCGCATTGCGGCGCCGGTTGCGGCGCTATCGCTACGGCATGGCTGCCTACAAGGTGGATTGGGCCTTGAGCGGGCCTATTCCCTGGACGGCGGAGGATTGCCGGCGCGCCGGAACGGTGCACCTGGGTGGGACACTCGACGAAATTGCCGCCGGCGAGCGCGTCACCTGGCGGGGGCAGACGCCCGAGCGCCCCTTTGTGTTGCTGGCGCAACACACGCTCTTCGATTCTACCCGCGCGCCCGCGGGCCAGCACACTGCCTGGGCCTACTGCCATGTCTATAACGGGTCGAAAGAGGACATGCTGCCGCGCATCGAAGCCCAGATCGAGCGCTTTGCCCCCGGCTTCCGCAAGCTGATTCTGGCGCGCTCGGTCATGCCGCCCGCGGAACTGGAAGCCCACAACGCCAACCTGATCGGCGGCGACATCAGCGGAGGCAGCATGGAGTTCCGGCAGATGTTTCTGCGCATGGCAGCCCGGCCCTCGACCACCGCTCCATGGCGGGTTTACTTGTGCTCCTCCTCCACCTTTCCCGCTCCCGGCGTGCATGGCATGTGCGGCTACTTTGCCGCCCAAGCCTGCCTGCGCTCCCATTGAGTTCTTTTGGGCAGGAAAACGGTTAGGGCTGCTCTTCTGCAATTGACAGCGCCCGCTGGAGCGCTTCCCGCTGTCCTTCGGTGAGGGTGAGAAATTCAAAGCCGTGCCGGTATCCGTTGCGATAGCGAACTACCGCCCGCAACTTGGTGGCTATCACCGTAGCCGGCAGCGTGAACTCCAGCGTGGCTACTTCCTCCGGCTGCAACTCGCGGGTCAATGTTGCGCTCATGCCGTCTTGCCCAATCTCGTTGCAGCGCCCCCATAGAGACTCCACCACTCCCTCGCGAAACACCTGCACCGCGATTTTCAGGTTCATGTTGTAGCGGGGGTAGCGTCGGGGTTCGCGCCTGGCTGGGGCGCTGGGGCCGGGAACTCCATCCGTCCTCTTCACTGCTCGCCTTTCCCGGCTGCCGGGCGGGGGCCTTCAGTTTCCGTGTAACACGTATCCAGGTTCCAGGGGCAGCTTGCCCCCTACTCGCAGCACGTCTATTCCGCCGGTGATGGAGTACACATCCACCAGTCCCACTCCCCCCGGCGTAGCCTCTACTCTCTTCACCACGGCATCGTCGGAGGTAACCACCACAATGGCGGGGTGGTCGGTGCGGCCGTGGTTGGCGGCGGCAATCAACTCGTTTACTTCGTCTGCCGTCATGCCATAAACCTTCTGCAGCACAATTCGCATATCCGGCGAAGCGGGCGCGCGCGTGACCAGGGTCACCGCCCGGCCGTTCGACCAGCGTCCCATCTGTCCCTTGCAAATCTTTACCAGATCGGGAACGGTCAGTCCGTGCAGATTGTTGCCTTTGTTGGAGATGAGCGCCACGTCCTTGGCGAGTGCGGCCTGTGCGCAGAGCGCTGCCAGGGCCAACATCAGCAAAATGGAACGAAGGCGCATCATTGCTTCGGACAAATCAGCCGGATTATAGCCCTATCTCATTGCCCCGCCTCAGATTCCGAAGGCCATGTCCTCCCAGAGGAACAAAGAAAGTACCCGGTTACCCTGGAAAAAGAAAGGCCCAGAGCTAAACCCTGAGCCTGTCACCTCCGAACTGCTGGTTACTGATTCACTGCTACCTGCCGGTAAGCCAACACAATGTCCGACTTGGTCACCATGCCAAGCAGTTGCTTTTCCTCGCGCCGCGAAACCACGGGGAAGTTAGCCAGATGGTGCTCGCGCATTCGCTCCACCACCTCATGAATCGTCTGATCGGGATACGCCGCCTGCACTTGCCGGGTATAGACCGCGGCCACCTTCACGAACGGCCGCTGGCTGCGGTCAATTTTGGTGATGTCTGCCATGCTTACCACGCCCGCGAGCTCCGCCTCCTTGTCCAGCACGGGCAAGGCAAAAATTTCGCGCGCGAACATCAGTTCCTGCACCGCGTCCAGCATGTCGTCGGGCGAAACCACGGGCACGTCGGTCATCACGTCCGCCACCTTCACCGCTGAAAGC
Source organism: Terriglobales bacterium (assembly GCA_035496875.1). GTDB lineage: Bacteria > Acidobacteriota > Terriglobia > Terriglobales > Acidobacteriaceae > JAICWP01. The sequence goes on from DATJEH010000057.1 coordinate 14,107, forward strand.
ACGTGCAGCGGAGTCGCGGCCGTATTGCCGTTGAACAGCTCGGGATAGGCCGCCATTCCGTGCTCGGCCAGGTCCAGGCCGCTCAATTCCTCTTCTTCGCTGACCCGCAGCCCGGTGACCAGGTCCACCACCTTGAATACCACTACGCCTGCCACCAGGGCATAGGCCAAGGCCGTTACTGTTCCCACCGCTTGCGCCCAGATGTGCACCGTGTAACCGTGGAAGCCATGGGGAATCATGGGCGCCCACAGGCCCGCAGCCAAGCCGCCCAGCAAGCCGGGGGTGGCGTGCACCGGACCCACGCCGCAGGGGTCGTCAATTTTCAGCCGCTTTTCAATCCAGCGAGCGGTGTAGGGAATCTGCGCTCCGGCGGCCAGTCCGATGAGCAGGGCGAACAAGGGATGCACCAGGTGCGCGCCCGAGCAGATGGCCACCGCCCCCGCCAGCCCGCCATTGGGAGTGATGATGGCGTCGGGCTTGTCCTGCCTCCAGGTGGCCGCCATCGAGCCCAGGATGCCGCCCGCCATTGCCGTGAGAGTATTGATGGCCACCAGCGGCAAGTCGGCGGCGATGTTGCCATAGGAGGGCACCGAGCCCAGGTTGAATCCGAACCAGCAGAACATCAGCAGCAACGCGCCCAGTCCCATCATGGGAACGTCGTGTGCCTGCCCCGGCGTCTTACGCTTGCCCAGGTAATAGGCTCCGATCAGTCCCACAATGCCCCCCACCGCGTGCACGCCCAGGGAGCCGGCGTAATCCTGCACCCCCAGCCGCGCCAGCGGCCCATTCCACAGGATGTAGGCGAAGATGGGGTAGATGATGCCGATGTACAGCCCGGCAAACAGGAGGTAAGCGGAAAATTTCATGCGCCCGGAGAAGCAGCCGCTGGGAATGGCGCATGAAACCAGCACGAACATCAGTGAAACGTAGAAGGCGATGGAATGTCCGCCGTCGCCGATGAACTGCCAGGGCAGATGCCAGCCGTTGGGTAGCGCCGCCAGGGGCCAGCCGTATTGCTTGATGGCAAAGCCGCCCAGCAGAAATATCACGATGCCCAGCCCCAGGTGCCCCGTCATCTTCATCATGACGTTGTTGACTTCGCGGGAGCGCACCTGCCCGCCCTCCAGCAGGAAAAATCCCGCCTGCATCAGGAAGATGAGGCTGCCCATGGACAACAGCCATAACCAATAGATATTCGTCTCCACAAATTCCTCCGTTGTGATGCACGAGTTGCCGGCGGTAATTGGTTACTGCGAATCTGGTCGTGCGGTATCCAGCCGCGGCGTGCCTGCGAGTCGGGCGCCGCCGGCGGTGGCTGTGGTGCGGTTTCCCCAGCAGCTACTTTCCTCGTTTCCCGGCTAAAACGGAAATTCAAAATTTTTATTGCGGGGATAAACAGAATCGTGCCTGTGCAAACTTCTTCACTGCTGCGAGTCAGGCAATCCCGAAGAATTGACGATTTACGATTGCCGATTGACCTTTGAAATTCGGCACACCAACCTCATCTCACGGTAATCACCAGGGACCGGGAAAATCGTCAATCGTCAATTGTTTTTGTGCTCCGTTGTGTCCTTTGTGGTGAAGGGCTTTTCTCAGTGCTTCGGTGTCGCTGCGGCTAACCCATAGAGCTTGGCGGCGTTATCGAACAGCACCATGTGGGCGAGTTGGACGGCCCGGGCGCGTGAAATTTCCCCATCCTGCACCATGCCCGTGAGCGCCAAGGCCAGCGCCCGACGGCCGGTGGTCGCAATCATGTAGCCGATGGAATCCCAGTCATACTCCGGCGAGTTGCCGGGATAAAGGTCGGTGCCGAACATGACCTTTTCCGGATACCACTCCAGCCAGTCGCGGATCACCGCGCTCAGTGCCCGGGGAGAGAGCATCCAGTCCTGCTCGGAGAAATCGGTATAGACGTTGGGCTTGCCCAGCAGGAAAGCGGTCACCTTGGAATAGGGCCCGGAACCGCCGTGCAGCAGCACAAAGTTGGTTTGCCGCAGGCTGGGATCGTCGAGCACAGAATCCAGCAGCTCCGGGTTCGACCCCGCAATATCGAAATAGCCGCCGCAGCCCGCCCCGGTGTGGATGTGCACTGCCAACCCCAGTTGCCCCGCTGCCCGTGCAATTTCGCGAAAAAGAACATCCTGCACCGCCAGGTACCCGCCGTTTGGAGGAATGCCCCCAGCCGCGTAGTGCGCGTAAACCTGGTCTGCCTGCGCCCGGTCCGGCTTCCCGAAATTTAGCGTACGCAAGTAGGCTGCTTCGAACTTGATCGCCACCGCCCCCTTTTTCTTCTGGAGTTCCAACATCGGCACCACCACCCGCGACACATATTCCTTCAGCGTGGCGGGAACCGCATCCAGCCCCGAGTCCTTCACATAACCCCGCAACAGCATTTCTTCCCGCCCGTAGAAAAATTTGCGGTCTGGATTTTCGCTGGCCAGCGCCTGATTGTTGAGTGGCAGAAGCAGCGCGTCGTCGTAGGGCACCCACAAAAACCGCGGCGGCGCCAGACCCGGGCCCATGGCGATGCGGTTGGCCAGCATGTAGCGGATGTTCAGCTTGCCCACTACCCAGGCGGGAAAGTTATCTCCCTGCTCCCTTTGCACCTGCTCCCGCGCGGCCAGCAGTTCGCGCACATGTTCAGGTGTCTTATCGCGGTACTGATAGCCGTACAGCGCCTTCCACGCCTGCAGGAACAGCGGATTTCCCGGCCGCACCATCGTAGGGTCGGCCGTCGGCTCCAGCGGTGCGCAGGGCAGGGCGTCGTAGTCATCGTCCTTTTCTCCGCGCGCAACGACCTTGGGTATGTGCGTGTGGTCGTCAATGGCCGGAATACGATTGATCTCCTCCATCAGTTGTGGATCAGGCGCGGTTTGCGCCCACGCGGCGACTGCCAGCGCAATCCCCATTCCCACTCCCAACACCGCTTTCCTCATCACGCCTCCTAAAGTGGCCCCTATTGGCTTGAAACTCGAAACTCGAAACCTGCAACCTTGAAACGTCGAAACCCCTGAACTCTGCGACCGGATCCCCCGCTCCCTTTTCTTTTCCTTTACAATGCCCCCAACTACCTTTCACAAGGCTCGGGCAGTTCATGCTGCGGTTCCCATTTCGCTGGTCAGCCTTACTGGCTTTCCTGGTTTTGTTGTGTGCTGCAGGCCATGCCCAGGCTCCTCTTACGCTGAAGGTCACGGTAAATGACGAAAATGGCGTGGCCCAGCGCTCAGCGCGCGTCTCTTTACAGCCTGCCGGCAGCGCTGCCCTTTTCAAACAGGAAACGGACTTCTCCGGCCGCTGCCAGTTTCCCAGCCTGCCTGCCGGAGCCTACCAGTTGCATGTCGAAAAAGAAGCCTTTTATGCAGTTAATCAAACCGTGCAAGTCAGCGCCGCAACCGGCACCATCGAAATCGAGCTTCATCATCTGCAGGAGGTCAAGGAGGAAGTGAATGTGGTGGAGTCCCCTCCCGCCATTGATCCAGAGAAAATTGCTGATACACGCAGCCTCTCCGGCGTGGACGTCATCAATATTCCTTACCCAGTTACACGCGATTACCGCAACATTCTGCCCTACATCCCCGGCGTGGTGCAGGACAGCGGCGGGCAGCCCCACGTCGCCGGCGGCCATACTTACCAGACCCTGGATACCCTTGACGGTTTCGACATCACCGATCCGGTGAATGGCACCTTGCAGTTGCGTGTCTCCACTGACGCCCTGCGCTCCATTGATGTGCAGACCAGTCGATATTCCGCCGAGTACGGCCGCTCCTCCGCCGGCGTGATCAGCCTCGGCACCGGCATCGGCGACGACCACCTGCGCTACAGCGGCACCAACTTTCTGCCCTCTTTTAAATTTATTCGCGGCGTCAATCTGGATAAGTGGACCCCCCGTTTCACCGTTTCCGGCCCGCTGAAGAGAGGGAAAGTCTGGTTCTATGAAGCCGAGGACTTCGAGTACGACTACAATCTCATCCGCGACCTGCCCGCTGGAGCCGACCAGGCGCCCCTCTGGCGCTTCAGCAATCTCTTCAAGCTGCAGACCAATATCACCCGCTCCAACATCCTGACCGGCAGCCTGCTCTTCAACCGCTTCAAGTACAGCCACGCCGGGCTTTCCCTGTTCAACCCGCTGAACGCCACCACCAACCAGGACCAGACCGGCTACTTCGCCAGCTTCAAGGACCAGCACTACTTTGCCAACGGCACTTTGCTGGAAAACGGACTGGCCCTGTTCGAGCAGGAACTCGACGTTCTGCCCCTGGGTAATCTGCCCTTCATCGAGACCCCAGGCCTGCTCAGCGGAAATTTCTATCGCACTACATTGGACCGTTCGCGCCGCCTGCAATGGATCACCAACGTCTATCTCCGGCCCCACAACTGGCATGGACGGCACGAGTTCAAGTTCGGCATGGATGCCGATCGCGTGGCTTACCACGAATTCAACGACCGTACTCCCATCCGCGTTTTTGACGAAAACGGCGTTCTCTTGCGGCAAACGTTTTTTCCCGGCCAGACTGTCGCTTTGCGCAAGAACAACCTGCAGGGCAGCGCCTACGCCCAGGACCGCTGGTCGCCCTCCGACCGCCTGGTCATCGAATCCGGGGTGCGCTTCGATGCCGACGAGATCGTCCGGCAGATCCTGGTTTCTCCCCGCGTTGCCGGCACCTACATGCTCACCAGCGATGGTGAAACCAAGCTCTCCGCCGGATTCGGCGTCTTCTATGACGGCACCAATCTCAGCCTGGTCAGCCAGCCACTCTCCGGCACCCGCCTGGATTATTACTACGCCCCCACTGGCGCGCTGCTGCGGCCACCAGTGCTCACCCAGTTCTTCCTGAATCAGAACACCTTGCGCGAGCCTCGGTTTCTAAATTGGAGTATCAGCCTGGAGCGCCGCCTTCCCGGCGACGTTTATTTCACCGTGGAATACCTGGACCGCCGCGGCGACAACGGCTTTATCTATCTGCCCCAACCTGCCGCCGCCGGCCTCACCGGCGGTACCTTCGTCATGAGCAACACTCGCCAGGACCACTCGCATTCGCTGCAGTTCATCGCGCGTCACACCTTCCGCAAAACTTACCCCCTCATGGTTTCCTACACGCATTCTCGCAGCGTCACCAACGCTGTGCTCACCTACAATCTCGACAGCCTCAATTACGGCTTGGAAGGTCCCGGCCCTTATCCCTGGGACTCACCCAACCGTGTGCTGCTGTGGGGTATGGCTCCTTTGCCCATCCTGCCGCTCATCCACAAGCTTGATTTCGCCTACTCTCTCGACTGGCGCACCGGTTCTCCTTTTTCTGTGGTCAACCAGGAGCAGCAATTCCTGCAGCCTCTGAACAACCTGCGCTTCCCGCGCTTTTTTTCGTTCAGTCCCTATATTGAAAAACGCTTTACCCTGCGGCACTACAACTTCGCCCTGCGCGGCGGCTTCGATAATGTGACCAGCAGCCGCAACCCAACCGCGGTGAATAGCAACATCAATTCCCCTAATTTCCTTGCCTTCAGCAATTTCGACCGCCGCACCTTTGTCGCCCGCATTCGCTTCCTGGGCAAGAAGAAATGACCGCGTGCTGAATACTGGCTACTCTCATCTTTGTTAGAATCGTAGATTGTCTTCGAACATCTGAACTCAACTGGAGGAAGATATGGCCCACGAACTGCCCCCTTTACCGTATGACTACTCAGCCCTGGAGCCGCATATTGACTCGCAGACCATGCACCTGCACCATGACGGCCACCATGCGGCTTACGTCAAGAATCTGAACGCAGCCCTGGAAAAGCATTCTGAGCTGCAGAACAAACCGGCCGACGAATTATTGAAGAACATAAACAGCATTCCCGAAGACATCCGCACCGCCGTGCGCAACAATGGCGGCGGCCACGTGAACCACAGCATGTTCTGGCGCATCATGAAACCCAAGGGCGGCGGCGAGCCAGCCGGCAAAATCGCCGAAGCTATCAAAAAGACTTTTGGCAGCTTCGCCGATTTCCAGAAGCAGTTCAACGATGCCGGCACCAAGCTGTTCGGTAGCGGCTGGGTGTGGCTGGTGCGCGCCCAGGGCGGCAAGCTCCAGATTGTCACCACCCCCAACCAGAACAACCCGCTCTCCGACGGCAATTTCCCCATCATGGGCAATGACGTCTGGGAGCACGCCTACTACCTCAAATACAACAACCGGCGCGGCGAGTACCTGACCGCGTGGTGGAATGTCCTCAACTGGGCGGAAATCAACCAGCGCTTCGAGCACAGCGAATCGGGCGTGCACGAACCCGCGTTGGCCCACCGGTAAACCCACAACATCCGGCTGTTAGCTCTTGGCTCTTAGCTTTTGGTTAAAGGCCAAGAGCTAAAAGCTGAGGTCCGATCCATGCAAGCCATCACCATCACTCCCCGCACCCCCCACAGCACTCAACTGCGCGAGGTTCCCAAGCCCGCGCTGGAATCGGTTTCCAACGGCCGCGGCGTGCTGGTCAAAATTATTCGCGTGGGCGTGGACGGAACCGATCGCGAACTGCAGGAAGGCCTCTACGGCGCTCCCCCGCCCGGCTTCGACTACCTTATCGAAGGCCATGAAAGCTTCGGTCAGGTGGAGACGGTGGGCGCCAAAGTCCACGAAATCGAGCCCGGCGATTACGTGGTGGCCACCGTGCGCCGTCCCGGCGCCAGCATCTACGATCGCATCGGCGAATACGACTTCACCACCGACGATACCTATTACGAGCGCGGCATCAACCTGCTGCATGGCTTCCTCACCGAGTATTACGTGGACCAGCCCGAGTACATCGTGCGCATTCCCCCTGGCCTTAAGGATGTGGCTGTGCTGCTGGAGCCCACGTCTATCATCGAGAAGGGAATTGCCCAGGCCTTTGAAATCCAGCGCCGGCTCAAGGTGTGGGAGCCACGCCGGGCGCTGGTTATGGGCGCCGGCTCCATCGGCCTGCTGGCCACGCTCGCACTCATCCTGCGCGGTATTGACGTCACCGTTCTGGGCAAGGACCACAAGCCCTATCTCAACTCCGACCTCATCGGGCAACTGGGCGCGTTCTACGAATCCACCGATAAGCTTTCCATCAGCGATGCCGCCCGCCAGCGGGGGCCCTTCGACATCATCCTGGAGTGCACCGGCTACTCGCCCATCGCGTTCGAGTGCATGCAGGCGCTGGGCAAGAACGGCGTGCTGGTGCTGGCCAGCGTGACCGGCGGCAATCGCACCATCACCGTGCCTTCCGATCAGATCAATCTCGGTTTTGTGCTGGGCAATAAAGTTATGGTGGGCACGGTGAACGCTAACCGCAGTTTCTTCGAGATGGGGGTGCAGGATATGGCGCTGGCCGCAGTGGAGTTTCCCGGCTGGTTGGCACGTCTGATTACCACCCGCGTGCACGGGCTGCAGAATTACAAAGACCTGTTCGCCCGGATGTCCGCTCCCGGGCAGATCAAGGTGGTGTGCGAAGTTGAGGCGTAGTGATCTTTTTTTACCACAGAGGACACAAAGGTCACGAAGGTTGACGATCGAAGGTGGAAAAGCTCCGCATACCGCAGTTTCCACGTTCGTCAATCATCGATTATTATTTTCTCGAGTGTCATCCTGCGACTCGGACGCGCACCTATATGGCGCGTCCTCGCTCCGGATGACAGACCTTAAGATCCGGGTTTTTCATTCGTCAATCTTCATTCTTCAATTGTCCATTACACAATTACCCGATTACCCAATTTACGGCTTCTTGTAGACCACTCCCCCCTTCATCACGAAGTTCACCTTCTCCAGGTCGGTTACGTCGCTTAGAGGATCTCCGGGTAGGGCCACAATGTCGGCGTACTTGCCCGGCTCAATCGTTCCTACCTCGTCCTGCAGGCCCAGCAATTCCGCCGCGGTCACGGTGGCAGAGCGAATGGCCTGCGCCGGCGTCATCCCGTACTTCACCATGAGGGGAAATTCCTGCGCCGGGTTCACCGTCCAGGCAAAGCCGCCCGCATCGGTGCCAAAAGCAATCTTCACGCCCGCGTTCAGCGCCCGCTTAAAGGTGTCGCCGTGGATGGCCACCATCTGCTCCCACACTTTGGCTCCCGCCGCCGCCCTTCCCTGGGCCACGTACTCACCCACGAACAGCGTAGGCACGTAGTAGATGCCCTTTTGCACCATCATCTTGAGGTCGTCGGGCGCAATGTACATGCCATGCTCGATGGAATTCACCCCCGCTGTCACCCCGTTGTGCACGCCGTTAATGCCGATGGCGTGCGATGCCACGGGATGGTTCTCGCGGTGG
>DATJEH010000058.1:0-15748 GCA_035496875.1 Terriglobales bacterium
GCGTCAGTTCTGCTCCGCGGAAGATGCGGTTATCCGCTGGGCTCCCGGCGCGGCTGCCGCGGCTGCGGTAACCACCTCGGCTGCTTGCACCGCCGCTCCCTTCACGCCGTTGCAATAAGTGGTTGGCGAAGTATTTCGGGAAGGGTAGTCTTGGGGCAGGAGTCAACTCCTGCCCCTCATTTTTTTCTTTTAGCGGGGTTCCTAAGTTTTGCAGGAAGCTGCCCTGCTAACCCATGCATTTTCCACGCGGGCGAAGAGTTGCGTCTCTACCGTGGGCAATGGTCTTCACCAGTAAGGATCATCAGCGGCCGCCGGCAGCCGCGGCGGCGCCACCGCCAGCGTATTTCTGCAGCCACTTGAGCTCTTCCCGCACCTTGATTTTGCCGTGCCAGGGATTGTTGCCCAAACCGTGACCTTCGCCGGGGAAGAGCAGCAAAGTGCAGGGCACACCCAGGGAGCGCAGCGCGTGCTCAAGCAGGTATTGCTCCAGGATGCTGACCCGAATGTCTTGCGAGCCGCCGACGATGTGAGTGGGCGTGGTTACCTTGTTGATCTGCCAGAGCGCGGCCTCCTGGTTGTACATGGATTCCGCTTCCCAGGGACGCCCGCCGAGATAAAAAGCGTCATCGTAGGTGAGGTCGTCGTTGCCCCAGTTGGCGGCGTGCTCCACCGCGCCGGCGCCGGTCATGGCGGCTTTGAAGCGGGTGGTCTGGGTGATCAGCCAGTTGGTCATGTAACCACCGTAGCTGTAGCCGGCAACCGCGAGCTGGTTAGGGTCGGCGATGCCATCTCTGACCAGAGCGTCAATGCCCTCCAGGATGTCTTTGCCGGGGCGGGAGACCAGGTGGGGCACAATCTGGCTCATGAATTTGTCGCCGTATCCGCTGGAGCCGCGGTAGTTGGGTTCGAACACCAGCCAGCCGTTGGTGGCGGCCAGTCCGGCCCATTGGTACCAGTCGGCTTCAAAGTGGTCGCCGTCGGCGTCGGCGGGGCCGCCGTGAATCAGGGTCAGCATGCGCAGGCGCTTCTCGCCAAAGTGTCCGGGAGGATAGATGAGCATGCCTTCCACAGGCGAGCCGTCATCGGCGGTCCAGCGATAGGGCTTGCCCTCGGGCAGAGCGCGCTCGGTGAAGAGCTTATTGAAAGCGGTGATCTGGCGAGCGTCCGCAAGTTTATCGGCGCTGTCGGCGAGGTAAACCTCGGTGGGCCGCTGCAGCGAGGAGTAAACGACGGCAACGCGGGGTGAATGGTCCGCAATGGCGAGGCTGTCGTAGGTGCCGGGCCAACCCGCCTTCTTCTCAAATGGTCCAGTGGCAGAGCGCTCCTCGTAAACCTGCACCTGGGTGCCGAGGCGCGCGGGAGCGAGCAGCGCGCCCGCCTCGGTGATTTCAAAGGGGCTGAGTGGGCCGCCGAAATTGGCTGCCCAGCGCGTGGTCTGGCCGCTGGCCACATCAAGCGAATACACGCGCGACTGCAGGTCCTGGTACTTACCCTCGACCGAGCCCATATCCACGCGGAAGAAAAGATGGCGGCTGTCTGGCGCCCAACGCACATGCTCTTCGAGACCATTATTGTGGGTGAGCTGGCGCCCGGCCTGGGGCGAGGCGCCGGTCAGATCCAGGGCGTAGATCTCGTACGGCTTCACATCTTCCACGCGTTCCGAGATGGAGCCGGTGGAGAAAGCGAGGGTGTGGCCGTCAGGTGAAGGCTCCAGTTCGGCAACGCGGTAGGCGGAGGTGGTGAGCACGCGCGCGCCGGGAGTGGCGGGCGGCTGCTTCTGCTTTTTTTCATGATCCTCGCTGGACTTGGTGCCTTCGGCGGCATGGCGGGCGAGAGCGTCGTCCAAACTCAGGCCATAAACGGTGTCGCCGCGTTCTTCCTCGCGGTACTGAATCACGTCCTTCCACTCTTGCTTGTAGGCCTCCTCCTGATCGGGGGACCAGGGGATGCGGGTGGCGAAGTAGAGCGTGCGGGAATCGGGCGACCAGGCGAAGGTATGTACCGATTCCGCGCCGGCAGTTATGGGGAAGGCTTCGCCGCCTGCAGGGGAGATGAGATAGATCTGCGTGATGTGCTTCTTCTCCGCGCCCTTGCCGGGCGAATTCTGTTCCTCGTTCTCCGAGGAAACCTCGCGGTCGGAGACAAAGGCGATCCAGCGCCCGTCGGGCGACCAGCGCGGATCATAATCGTGCCCGCTTTCAGTCAACTGCGTCAGCGAGCCGCCGCCCTGGCCATTGTCGTGATAGAGCCACAGATCCTTGCGGAATATCTGCTGCTTCCAATCCGCACGCCGGGTAGCGATGACGACGAAGCGGCCGTCAGGCGAGAGCCTCACCGCGGTAATGTCCACTGAATTGAAAAAATCATCGAGCGTGAGGGAAGGCTTTTGCGCCGCAGCGGCTGCCAAAGACAAAGTAAGAAACAGGGCAATAACAGGAAGGCAGATTCTTTTGATCATGTTCGAGTCCCGGGAAGGGAAGAAGGTATATACACCTTGAAGCCATGCGGGCGCAACGCCAGGAGCGCGGGGTGGGCACATACGCGGCGTGCAGGCGTCACAGTGGCGGGTGACGCGAATTACGGACAATCAACAGGAGCCTTCGTAGGCTGGACTCACGGCCAGTGAATTGACGGCGCGGCGTTCTGGCAATTGAGGCCAGCGCCTTATCCCCGCCGCTCGCCGGCCCGGAGGAAGAGAATGTCGCACAGAAAAACAGCGGTACTGCTTATGCTGATGATGGTGGTGAGCCTGGGCGCCGCGGCGCAGAAAATCAAGAAGGTGCCGGCGCGCTACACCTCACCGGCATCGGGAAAAGAAATGTACACCAACCAATGCGCCGCTTGTCACGGAGCGGACGCGAAGGGAAGTGGGCCGGCGGCAACAGCTCTTAAGACGGCGCCCACGGACTTGACGCAACTGGCCAAGAAGAACGATGGCAAGTTCCCGGCCAACCACGTGTACAGCTCGATCGTGGGCGACCTGAACGTCCCCGCGCACGGCACCGCGGAAATGCCGGTGTGGGGCAATGTGTACCGGTCCATGAGCCGGGGCCACGAATCGGAAGTGCAGCAACGCATCAGTAACCTGACGCATTACATCGAGTCGCTGCAGGAGTAACTGGAGTTGGGCAGAATCAAGAAGGCCGGCGCGCTCCAGCGGTGGGGCGCGCGCCTCTGCTCGCTCATGGCGGTAGCCGAAGCGGCCTTGTGAGAGGGCGTCGGTGTCCAGCCTGCCAACTCCGGAACTAACCGAACTCCCGTATAATAGTGGGCACTGTGCCCAAGTATTCGATTGTGGTTCCCCTTCACGACGAAGAGGATAACGTTACCGAACTCTATGACCGCCTCAAGGCAGTGATGGAGACCACCGGGGATACGTTCGAACTGGTGCTGGTGGACGACGGCAGTCGCGACAATACATTTCCCCTGCTGCGCGAAATCGCCGCCGTGGACAGCCGTGTCGTGGTGGTGAAGCTGCGGCGCAATTTCGGCCAGACTTCGGCGCTGGCCGCCGGCTTTGACCATGCCCGTGGGCGCTACATTATCGCCATGGATGGCGACCTACAGCACGACCCCGCCGACATCCCCATGTTCCTGGAGAGGTTGGCCGAGGGCTACGACATTGTGAGCGGCTGGCGTAAGCGGCGCATTGATAACCTGTGGCTGCGGCGCATTCCTTCCCGTTGCGCCAACTGGCTGATGGCCAAGCTGAGCGGAGTCAATATTCACGACTTCGGCACCACCTTCAAAGCCTACCGCCGCGAAGTCCTGGAGGGCATTCCGCTTTACGGTGAATTGCATCGCTTCATCCCGGCGCTGGCATCCTGGCAGGGCGCTTCCATCTGGGAAGTGCCCATCCGCAATGTGAACCGTGAGCATGGCAACTCCCATTACGGGCTGTCGCGCACCTTCCGGGTCTTTTTCGATTTGATCACCATCCGCTTCCTGCTGCGCTACCTGTCGCGGCCGCTCCACTTTTTCGGCAGCCTGGGTATGAGCAGCATTCTGGCCGGCGCGGTGGCGTCGTTCTGGCTGCTGGCGGAGAAATTGCTGCGGGGCACGCACATCATGAGCGAGCACGGTCCGCTCATGATATTTGCCGCAGTGCTCATCCTGGCCGGGGTGCAACTGCTTGCTTTGGGACTGCTGGGGGAAATGCAGGTGCGCCACTTCCATGAGCCCGCTCATCGCGCTCCCTATGCCGTAGACTGCGTGCTGCGCGCGCAAAACGAAGAGCGCACTATCTCTGATAATTGACGGGTAGGGACTGAAAGCCTACGAGTTCGACGTCTCCTTCCGCAGGCCTCACGATTTCACTTCCATCGAAAATCGGGCAATTCGACCAGCAGCACACATCCATTCTGCGGTTTTAAGCATCTTTGCCTCCGGGACCCTATCTCTATGCGCCTGACAGTTCTGTGCTTCACCCTTGCCGGCATCCTTGCTCTACTGGGATGCGGAAACAGCAATCAAGTTAAACCTGTCAACCTAAGCGGTAATTGGACTGCCACGCTGCAAAAGACGAGTGGAGGGACGGCGTTTTCCTTTACAACATCGCTCACCGAAGTGGGCGGCACTGTCCTGAATGTTTCCAACCTCACCTTTAATCCGGCGAGCTCGTGTTTCCAGTCGGGGACCACTGCATCCGGAGTGGTCCAGTTTTCCGGCGGCGGGGGGTACGGGTATTACACGGGTGGCGGCGGCACAACAGCCATGTCGCTTACTGTCAAAGGGTTATCATCCGGTGGTGGATCCAATACTCTAAATCTGCAAGGCACCGTCAATCCTGACCGGTCCATATCCGGGACCTGGACCTTGAACGGAGTATCGGTGAACTGCTCGGGTTCCGGGGGATTCACCATGATCCGGAGCTAGGGGCCCGGCTCAACCGCCTGCGACATTGACCGGCCCGACCAGGTTTTTGTTTTCTAGCCGCCAGCGGTTTTTACTTAGCTGCAAAACCATTCTTCTGCGGGCGTTTTCCCTTTACAATCAGCGTCTCTCTATGCGCAAGAAGCACGTGGGCCGCGGACACGTCAGTCGCCAGCAGAAGAACTACTGCTTCGCTTGCGGCAAAAACAATCCCGAAGGGATGCACCTCAGATTCTCTTACGATGAGGAGACCAAGCGGTTTGTCAGCCGGTTTCGGCTGGGACGGCGCTACACAGGGCCACCGGGACATGCCCACGGCGGAGTGATCGCCACCATTCTGGACGAAGCCATGGGCAAGGTAAACAAGATTCACAACGTGGTGGCTCTGACCTCAGAGATCAGCGTGCAGTACCTGAAGCCCGTGCCGTTGAATAAGCCACTGCGGGTAGAGGCGCGGGGGGTGAGCGTGCGCGGGCGGCGGCACATCAACGCAGCCGAGATTCTCAACCAGCGCGGCGAGATGCTGGCCTCCAGCCGGGGAACGTTTATCGCCATTGATCCGCACCGGATGTTTGCGAAATTTGTGGACCGCTAGCCAGTCAGCTTCCACTGCTCTTCCAGCGCCTGCGCCAGGCGCTGCACGCCGCTTCGCAGTTCGGGGACGTCCACGGCGGCGAAGCCCAGCAACAATCCCCTGGTTCTGTGGAGGCGGGAATAACGGCTCAGAGGTACCACCTCCACGTCATGTTTGCGGGCGGCAGCGGCAGCCTGCTCTGCGGTGAGCTTGCCTTGGAGCCAGCCCACGGTCTGCAGGCCGGCCTCCACCGGCGGGATCCGAAGCAGTCCGGCAAGGCGGCTGTGGGCGGCCTCGAGGAAAGCCGCCAGGCGCTCAGCATAGAGCTCGCGCATGCGCCGTATGTGGCGGGCAAAATGACCTTCATTGATGAAATCGGAAAGAATCGCCTGCTCCAGGGGCGGAGGATGGTGAGTACTGGAGGATTCGGCGGCGGCAAAAGCGTTCACCAGATCCGGAGGGATGACGACGTAGCCCAGGCGCAGGGCGGGAAACAGGACGTCGCTGAAGCTGCCGGAAAAAATCACCACGCCGCTGCGGTCCAGGCCTTGCATGGCGGGGATGGGGCGGCCGGCATAGCGGTACTCGCTGTCGTAGTCATCTTCGAAAATCAGTGCGCCGGACTCGCGGGCCCACTCCAGCAACTCCAGACGGCGGCGCAAGCTCATGGTCACACCCAGGGGAAACTGATGCGCCGGGGTCACGTAAACCAGTTTGGCGCGGCGCCAGCGCCGCTTTCCCAACTGCAGGTCGAAGCCTTCGCCGTTCACCGGGGTGGGGCAGATGCGGGCGCCCACGGCGCGAAACACAATCGCTGCGCGGGGGTAGCCGGGCTCCTCCATCCACACCGGGTCGCCAGGATTGAGCAGGAGATGAGCAGTGCGGTCCAGCGCCTCCTGCACCCCGGAGACGATGAGCACCTGCTCGGGGGAACACTTCACGCCGCGCGAAGTGTTGAGATATTCGGCTACGGCCTGGCGCAGGGGTAAATAGCCGAGCGGATCACCTCCCGCCAACAGGCGCCAGGAGACACGGCGCAGGCGGCGGGCGGCCACCTGAGCCCACAGAGCGGTGGGGAAGGCATCCAGGGCGGGCAGATTGGCGCGAAAGGCGCGGGAGGGACCGCGCTCGACCACGGGCACGGGCCGCAGGCGGCGAGCATAAACCGACAGCTGCGGACGGCGGCGGCGGCTGCCGCCTTGGGCCCGCACCCGGCCCACCTGCAGCAATTCTTCCGGCAGCACCTGGCTGACGTAGGTGCCGGAACCGGTTTTGCCCTCTACGTAGCCTTCCGAGCCCAACTGCTCAAAGGCAGCCACAATGGTGCCGCGGGAAAGACCGTATTCCCGCGCCAGGTCGCGGGTGGCGGGCAGGCGGGCTCCCGGTTGCAAACGTCCGGCCAGGATGGCGGAGCGCAGCTCCTCGTAAAACCAGCGAAAGCGCGGGGCGAACTGGGGCGGATGGGGGAGGGGCAGGGGCAGGGTGGTGGCCTTCTTGGGCACGCCCAAAATGGTACAGCAAAAATCAACTAAATGGACCTTTTCTGCGGACCAATCTGGGGGTTATCCTGATGATGAGGAGCCAGAAGATCATGTCAGAAAAGAATGGCAGTAGCAGCCTGCGGCTGAAAACCGGGCTGGCGGAGATGCTGAAGGGCGGCGTCATCATGGACGTCACCAACGCCGCGCAGGCGGAAATCGCCGAGCGAGCGGGCGCGGTGGCGGTGATGGCGCTGGAACGGGTACCGGCGCAGATTCGCGCCGAAGGCGGCGTAGCCCGCATGGCTTCGCCCAAGAAGATCCGTGAAATCATGGAGACGGTGGACATTCCGGTGATGGCCAAGTGCCGCATCGGTCACTTCGCCGAGGCGCAGATCCTACAGGAATTGGGCGTGGACTACATTGACGAATCGGAAGTACTTACCCCAGCCGATGAAGCTCACCACGTGGATAAGCACGCCTTCAGCGTGCCCTTTGTATGCGGAGCGCGCAATCTGGGCGAAGCGCTGCGGCGCATTGCCGAGGGCGCGGCCATGATCCGCACCAAAGGCGAGGCCGGCACCGGCGATGTGGTGCACGCGGTGAAGCACATGCGCCAGATCATGCAGGAGATGCGCGAGCTGACCGTGTTGCGCGACGAAGAACTCTACGCCCGCGCCAAGGACCTGCTGGCGCCTTACGAACTGGTGCGCATGGTGGCGAGGGAAGGGAAGCTGCCTGTGCCCAACTTCTCGGCCGGAGGCATTGCCACGCCGGCAGACGCGTCGCTGGTGATGCAGTTGGGAGCGGAGTCGGTCTTCGTGGGCTCGGGCATCTTCATGAAGGATTCGACCAGCTTTGCTCCGGCAGAGGAAGCGGAACGCCGCGCCCGGGCCATTGTTCGCGCCACCACGCACTACAACGATCCTAAAGTGTTGCTGGAAGTCTCCGAGGATCTGGTGGGAGCCATGAAAGGACTGGCGGTGGCGGCGATGCCAGAGTCGGAGATGCTGCAGAAGCGAGGCTGGTAGGCGTGCGGCAAAGCCGCGTGCAGCACTTAGCATTTGGCAATAAGCACCTAGCCAGTTGGCTGTTGCTGATTCCCGAGTGGCAGTTCAGGGGCTAAATGCTAAGTGCCAATTGCTAAGTGCCAATTGCTAAGTGCTATCCACAAACATGACGACATCACACACCGAACCCTTGCTTACTCCCCGCACCACCCTTGGCCGCCATCCCGAGCGCGGCACGCACGAACGCGAAACTGTTAACCAGATCCTCGATGAGGGCTTCGTTTGCCACGTAGGTTTTGTCAGCGACGGCCAGCCCTACGTCATTCCTACCGGCTACGCGCGGGTGGGTGACGACATTTACATTCACGGTTCGGCGGCCAGCCGCATGCTGCGCAATCTGGAAAAAGGAATCGAGATGTGCGTCACGGTCACCTTGCTGGATGGGCTGGTGATGGCGCGCGCCGCCTTCAGCCATTCCATGAACTATCGCTCGGTAGTGGTGCTGGGAAAAGCTTCGTTGGTCGAAGGGCAAGAGGAGAAGATGGCCGCGCTGCACGCCATTACCGAGCACATTGTTCCGGGTCGCTGGGCGGAAGCGCGATGGCCGACGCCGCAGGAACTGAAAGCAACCAGTGTGCTCAAGCTGCCCCTCACCGAGGCTTCGGCCAAGATTCGCACCGGCGGCCCGAAGGACAAGGAGGAGGACCTGGCTTATCCGGTTTGGGCGGGAGTGCTGCCGCTGAGTCTAGTTCCGGGAAGGCCGGTGGAGCACGAGGCCAGCGCGGTGCACGAGGTGCCGGAGTATGTGACGAAGTATTCGCGCGCGAAGCCGGGACGATAGCAATTAGCTAGCACTTGGCATTTAGCAAGTAGCACTTAGCCCCAGAGCCGTGTTTCTTGGATGTTATGAAAGAGGTTTACTGGCCAAATGCTAACTGCTAATTGCCAATGGCTTCTTTGATGAAAATCGGAGTTCTAGCTCTACAGGGCGATTTCGACGCGCACCGCAAGCGGCTGGAAGAACTGGGCGCGGAAGTGGTGCTGGTGCGCAAGCCGGAGCAACTGGACGAAGTAGAAGCGCTGGTGATTCCGGGCGGCGAGTCCAGCACCTTCCTCAAGCTGCTGGGCGAGAAAGGCCTGGAAAAACTGAAGCAATTTGTGCGCGGCAAGCCCACCTTCGGCACCTGCGCTGGAGCCATCCTGCTGGCCAACCAGGTGGAGAATCCGCATCAGCCCGGGCTGGGAGCTCTCGACATCACCATCCGGCGTAATGCCTACGGGCGGCAAATTGACAGCTCCATCCGTCAGGGACAGATGACTCCCGGCGGCGATCAGCTGGAGATGGTGTTTATTCGCGCTCCCAGGATTGAGCGCGTTGGCAAGGACGTTGAGGTTCTGGCTCGCGAGAGCGACGACCCCGTGCTGGTGCGGCAGGGAAGGACCATGGCTGCCACCTTCCATCCTGAACTCAGTGAAGACAAGCGGGTGCATGCGGCGTTTCTGGAGCTGGTGCGCAGCGTCACTGATTAACCACTGAGGACACAGAGGGCACAGAGAAGCCCATTTCAAAAAATTCGATCTCCAAGATTTTTTTGATCTTTCCTCTGTGTCCTTCGTCTCTTCTGTGGTGAGAAACCACGCTCCTCCTGCGCTATACTTGGCCTTAATGGCGCAGACCCCGGAAAAAACCTTCTACATCGAGACTTTCGGCTGCCAGATGAACGTCCATGACTCGGAAAAAGTCATCGGCACGCTCCTGGCCCAGGGCTACCGCCAGGTGGAAAGTGTGCAGGAAGCGGGCCTGATTCTCTACAACACCTGCTCCATCCGCGACAAAGCCGAACAGAAGGTGTTTCATCGCCTGGCCGACTTCAAGAAAATGGCCGCGCAGGGCAAAAAGTTCGGCGTGCTCGGCTGCGTGGCCCAGCAGGAGGGGAACAAGATATTCGAGCGCGCGCCGCACGTGTCCATGGTTTGCGGCTCGGCCTCCTACCGCAACCTGCCGGATATGCTGGTGAAGATCGAAGCAGGGAAGCAGCGCGTCACCGGCCTCGACGACCGCGAGACCGACGAGTGCTTCGAAACCGAGTTTACCTCGCGTTCCAACCCTTACCACGGCTACATCACCATCATTGAGGGCTGCGACAAGTTTTGCGCTTTCTGCGTGGTGCCCTATACCCGCGGCAAGGAACGCAGCCGCACTTCCAGTTCGGTTCTGGAGGAAGCGCGGCGGATGGCCGACGCCGGCTACACGGAAATCCAGCTGCTCGGGCAAAACGTTAACTCCTACCTTGATCCTTCAGGAAAGAAGAGCTTTGCAGAGCTGCTGGCGGCAGTGGGAGAAGTTACCGGCATTCACCGGGTGCGCTTTACCACTTCGCATCCCCGGGATTTCGGTCGCGACATCGTGGAAGCCCTGGACGCGGTACCGGCGCTTTGCGACCAGGTCCACTTGCCGGTGCAGAGCGGCTCCACCCGAGTGCTGGGCCTGATGCAACGCTTGTACACGCGCGAGCAATACCTGGAGCGCATTGGATGGATGAAAGCGGCGCGGCGGCCGATCAGCATCAGCACCGACATCATTGTCGGCTTCCCGGGCGAAAACGAAGACGACTTCCAGCAGACCCTCTCGCTGCTGGACGAGGTGGGTTACGACAGCGTTTTTTCCTTCAAATATTCGCCGCGGCCGAATACCCCTGCCCTGAAGTTTATTGACCACATCCCGGAGCAGGAAAAATCCCGCCGTTTGGCAGTGCTGCAGGAAAAGCAGAAGCAAATTCAGAACGGCCGCAACCAGAAGCAGGTTGGGGAAGTTCTGGAGGTCATGGTGGAGGGGCGTAACCCCGCCCGTGGCCAATGGATAGGGCGCACTTCGCAAAATAAAGTGCTAAACTTCACCGCCTGCGGGGAGCAGAATTTGGCCAGCGGCAGCTACGTGCCGGTTCGGGTGACGCAGGCGTTCCCTAACAGCCTGGTGGGAGAACTAGTGTTTCCCGGCAAAGAATCGGCCGTAAGCGAGTTATTAAACAGCCAATCGCAGGAATTAGCGTTCTAATGTAGCAGGCACCATGGAAGGCGGGAGCTGTGATGGGCAGGGAGGGCACGATGGAAGTGGAAATGAAAATTCGCGGGCTGATGATGGACCCGGTTACCAACATGCCCATCGTGATCCTCAAAGACGTGGCCGGAGACTCGGTGCTACCCATCTGGGTGGGAATTTACGAGGCTAACGCCATCGCCCTGGAAATCGAAAAAGTCACCACTCCGCGGCCCATGACTCACGACCTGCTCAAGAACGTGCTGACCGGCCTGGATACGCTGGTGCACAAAGTAGTAGTAACGGAGTTGCGTGAAGACACCTTTTTTGCCGTGATCTGGCTGGAACGGGACGGACGCATCATCAGCATTGACTCCCGGCCTTCGGACGCCCTGGCCCTGGCGCTGCGCGTGGATTGTCCAATCTTCGTCGAGGATGACGTGCTCAAGTCATCCAAGCTGGCCAGCTCGGTTTCCGACCGCGTTTCCAGCGAGGAGCTGCGCAAATGGCTGGAGAACCTGAACGACGAGGATCTGGGACGCTACAAGATGTGACGCCGGCAAATTGACGATTTGCGATTGAAGATTGACGAGTGGAAATCCCCTAGCGTGCGAGCGCATCTTTCCATTCCGCAATAGCTCTTAACAAATTCTTCAATCTTCAATCGTAAATCTTTAATCGTCAATTAACTCATGCCCGATCCCGCCGAACAATTGCAGCGCATCTACCTGGCCGGATTCCAGCTGGAAACCTTCGAGCGCTTTCCCAAGGCCATTGGAGCGGTGCGCGAAAACGTGATCGCGCTGCTGGAGGCCACACCCGACGGTCTGCGCATAATTGGAACGCCCGGCTGGCGGATGGGAGAGGCCATGGGCGTGCTCATCCAAATGGGCGGCCGCCAAGTCTTTCAATACAAGTCGGAGATGGTGGAGGCCACGCCCCAGCGCTTAGAGGCAGTGCGCCGCGTACGCGAAGAGCTGGAAGGCTTACTGTCGGGTGGGATTGAGGATTCGCGACGCAAGCTTTAATCGTCAACCTTCAATCGTCAATTAATCATGGATAACCGCACTGGCCGCAGGCAAACACCAGCGCTTGGGGATTGGTGCCGGCAGGAAAGGGGAAGCCCTGCACGACGGTCAGAGTGCCGTTGGCTCCGATGGTGAACCCACTCAGGTTGTTGGAACCGGCGTTGGCCACATATAGGAACTGTTGCTGGGTCAGGTTATTGGCTGGCGGAGACAAGCCAATCATGGCCATGGGATTAGTGCCCACCAAGAAAGGGGATCCGGTGATGGGTGTGAGCCTGCCGGTATTAAGCGTAACCGTAAGGACGGACACATCATTGGAAGCGGAATTGGCGACATACAGAGTGGGACTGAGGTAAACCAGGGCGCTGGGCGAAGCGCCGGCGGAGGAAGGGGAGCCCGCCACCTGGGTAAGGAACCCGCCTCCGGACCCGTTGCCACGGTTGATGGTGTAGACCGAGATGTTATTCGATCCCGAATTGGCGGCGAAGAGGAAGTCATCGCCCGTGGCCAGCGCCACCGGCGCGCTGCCGGCGGCAAACGGCGACCCAGGGACGGGAGTAAGGAGTCCGCTGCTGGAATTCACCGAGAACACGGAAATATTGTTCGACCCCTTGTTGGCGATAAACACAAAATTGCACGCCGCATCTGTCAGCACGGCGGCGGGCTGGCTTCCGGCGCCAAATGGCGAACCCGGCACGGGGGTAAGCTGACCGGTGCTGGTGAGGTTGTAGCCCAGAACGGCGTTATTGGTCACCGCGTAGAGGAACCGGGGAGGTGTGGGTCCGCTGTTGCCTGGACAGAGAGCCAGCTGACTCACGCCTGCGGCGGCGAAGTAGGGCGAGCCGGGCAAGGTCTGCAAAGCGCCCGTGCTGGCATTGAAGCTGAAGCCGCTGATGGTGCCGGACCTGGAGTTGGCGATATAAAGCAATCTGCCGGTGGCCACCAAGCCTAGAGGGGCGGTTCCGCCGGGATTCGGCAGGCTGGTGCCAAGCTGTGCCGGCTTACCGCCGGCAATGTTTAAGCCTGTCAGGGTGTTCGCGGCGGTATTGCTGATGTACACGAAGGCTGGGGGAGCAGCCGGCGGAGGAGGAGGCGGGGGTGGTTGATTGCCGCCGCTGCTTAATGGGCCGCCTCCGCAAGCACTCAGAGCCAGAACCACCGGAAGTAAGACCGCCAGCGAAAATCGACGCATGTTGGATTGTTCCTGCTTCAGGTAAAGCTTAGGCTGGAAGTGGCATGGCGGCAAGGCGCGACCGCGGGTGCGAAGTTTACATAATACCTGTTATCGGACATCGGACATTGGGCATATCTGTAATCCGGGAACGCCAGAGTTGTTTGGCAGCTACCTGCTCGCCGTGGTTTGTGGTTCGACTGCGAGCACGATCTTGGGATGAAATAGAGTCCCGGCAACGCGGGTGGCAATGGCGATCAGCTCGCTTTGGCCTTGAAACACCTTGACCTGGCGGGCCCGGGACAGCTCGGGGAGGTTTACCGCGCGTCCGACCCGAATACGGGCTACATTTTCCTCATTAGCGGTAACGCTGGGCATTTCCGGCAACAGCTTGCGGGGATGGACGAACAGGTCCTGGGCGCGTCCCTGCTTGGCGGCTGCCTCCAGCTCCTCCAGAGTGTGGGCGTCGGCAATGGCGAACTCGCCTAGCCCGGTACGGCGCAAGGCTGCCAAGTGAGCGCCACAGCCCAGGATTTGTCCCATCTCGTGGGCTACCGAGCGCATATAAGTTCCGGAGGCTACGCGGGCGAGGAAGCGGGCCTGCTCGCCGTCCCACTCCAGCAGCTCAAAGTTTTTAATTTCAACCTCTACGGGCTGGAGTTCTACCTCGCGATGCTTGCGGGCCAGCTTGTAGGCGGGGACGCCATGGATCTTCTTGGCGGAGAACGGGGGCGGCATCTGGCGGATACGCCCGGTAAAGCGCTGAGCAGTTTCCTGTAACTGTTCAAGTGTTGCTTTAACTACCTGTGGCGTCGCCAGGGGCTCGCCTTCAGCGTCGTAGGTATCGGTGGCAAAACCAAAGCGGATCGCGCCTTCATAGGTCTTCTCGGAAGCGGTGTAGAACTGGGCAAGGCGGGTCATGCGCCCGGCCACCAAGGGCAATACGCCGGTGGCGAGGGGGTCGAGGGTGCCCAGGTGACCCACCGAGCGCTCCTGCAGGATGCGGCGCACGCGGTTGACCACGTCGTGCGAGGTAAACCACGCCGGCTTGTCAATTACCAGGACTCCGTCCATAAAGGTCTGTCTGCTATCGTGAAGGGGCCGAGGCCTTTCGGTCAACCGGGAGAGGGACTTCCCTGCTGTTGGCGCGGATGGGGCCGGCACACGCATCACGCATGATTCCCATCAAGGACGACACGCCGCGGTTCAGCACTCCTTACATAACTTATTTTCTGATTGCCCTGAACACGGTGATTTTTCTTTATGAGATGCTGGGCTTCGGGCCGCACGCACGCAACCAGTTGATGTTCCAGTTCGGCATGGTGCCGGCGCGCATAACCGGCCTGGCCAGCGGCGCGCACCATGTTTCCGCCGGGACTGCCCTGCTGCCTATTCTGACTTCCATGTTTCTGCACGCCTCCTGGCTGCACCTGCTCGGCAACATGTGGGTGCTGTGGATTTTTGGCGATAACATCGAGGACTACCTGGGACACTTCGTATTTATCGTGTTCTACCTGCTGAGCGGGTTAGCGGCGGCCATCGCCCACACTCTGCTGAATGCCGGCTCGGCGATGCCCACCGTCGGCGCCAGTGGCGCCATCGCGGGAGTGATGGGCGCGTACCTGGTCCTCTACCCCCGGGCCAAGGTGCTGACCCTGGTGCCGCTGATCGTGATTTTTACCTTCTGGTGGCTGCCGGCCTGGATTGTGCTGGGCTACTGGTTTGTGATCCAGTTCTTCAGTGGAGCGGTAACGGCGGTGGCGGTTTCCAGCCAAACCACCGGGGGAATCGCTTTCTGGGCGCACGTGGGCGGATTTGTGGCGGGAATTGTTCTGATCAAGGTCTTCCCTGCCCGGGTGCGGCGGGTGCGGTATGGAACGTGGTAAGGCAGCATTCAGCACTCAGCAGTCAGCATTCAGTCCGGGAACCGAGCAATTAGCAATTAGCATTTGGCCCCTCAACGTTGTCTGGCCGTTCACAGCGCCCCTCCCGTCGGCATGAGCGTGATTTCCTCCACCGTACTGTCGGGCGGAAGTAGCAGCGCGTCCAATACAGCCTGGGCGACGGTTTCTGGCCGCAGCATACGTTGGCGCGGCGCCTCCGGCCAGAACTGGTTCCAGATGTCAGTAGAAGTGGCGCCGGGGAGTAATGCGATCACACGAATGCCGCGCGGGCGCAGTTCCTCGCGCAGAGTGCGCGTGAGCCCCAGGGAGCCGTGCTTGGCGGCGCAGTAAGCGCTCTGCCCGGCAAAGACACGTGTCGCCGCCAGGGACAGATTGTTCACTGTGGTCGCGCCTCGCCGCATCAGCGGCAGCGCTGCCTGGGTCACCAGAAACATTCCCGTCAGATCTGTGTCAATGACTTCACGCCAGGTTTCAAGCGGGAGCCGTTCCACTTCCGCCATGGCGTGGGAAATTCCGGCATTGTTGATGAGGAAGTCGAGGCGGCGAAACTTCTTCTTCACGGCCGCGAAGAGTGCCGCAACAGATTGGGCATCACGAACGTCGCAGATTTGAGTGAGCAGTTGTGGCGCCGGCGCCCCTTCGGCAGGCTCAGGGCAGGCTCCCGCCGGCGTTGC
>DATJEH010000059.1:0-14366 GCA_035496875.1 Terriglobales bacterium
GTTCAGAAGCAGCGGCGCAAAACGAAGCCGCCCGGAATCGGGCGGCTTTAGAGAGCTGCGCTTTCACGCTCGCCGGTTAACGTCTCGCCGCGGGCATGGCCACGGCGCGGCTGGCGGGAGGCGGCACCACCTGCGGTTTCTCCGCTGCCCCGTTGGTGGGCTCTTTCATCAGGCCCAGCGCCTTGCGCACCTCGGCCTCAATCTTGACCGTAATATCTTTGTTCTCTTTCAGGAACGTGCGCGCGTTCTCCCGGCCCTGACCGATGCGCTCGCCCTTATAGCTGAACCAGGCGCCCGACTTTTCCACCACGTTATTGTTGACCGCCAGGTCAATCAGGTCGCCTTCGCGTGAAATGCCTTCACCATAAATGATGTCGAACTCACACTCGCGGAAAGGTGCAGCCACCTTATTCTTCACCACCTTCACCCGGGTGCGCGAGCCCACCACCACGTCGCCTTCCTTGATAGCGGCGATGCGCCGGATGTCGGCCCGGATGGAGGAATAGAACTTCAGCGCCCGCCCGCCGGTGGTGGTCTCCGGGTTACCGAACATGACCCCGATCTTTTCTCGGATCTGGTTGATGAAGACCATGCAGGTGCGCGACTTGGAAACAATGCCGGTCAGCTTGCGCAAGGCCTGCGACATCAGCCGCGCCTGCAGGCCCATGTGGCTGTCGCCCATCTCGCCGTCCAGTTCCGCCTTGGGCACCAGCGCCGCCACCGAGTCCACCACCAGCACGTCTATAGCATTGGAGCGCACCAGCGCCTCGGCGATTTCCAGCGCCTGCTCGCCATAGTCGGGCTGGGAAATCAGCAGGTTGTCCACGTCCACGCCCAGCTTGCGGGCGTAGGCCGGGTCGAGCGCGTGCTCGGCGTCCACGAATGCCGCCATGCCCCCGGTTTTCTGCGCCTCCGCCACCACCTGCAGCGCCAGCGTGGTCTTGCCCGACGATTCCGGCCCGAAAATCTCCACCACGCGGCCCCGCGGCATACCGCCCACTCCCAGCGCCGCGTCCAGGGAGATGGAACCGGTGGAGATCACGGAAATGGGCACCACCGCTTCCTTGCTGCCCAGGCGCATGATCGAACCCTTGCCAAACTGTTTTTCAATCTGCGACACCGCCAGGTCAATTGCCCGCGTTTTTTCCGTCCGTTCGTCGGCCATGAGCTTGCTCCTACCCGAGTTGGGGAGATGTAATTTTGGGAGATATCTACCCTTTAAAGTACACCTGTGCTCAGCCTGGCGTCAGCGCCAGAATGTAGCTGAATTTCCACAGGTTTCCCGCTTTGGGAGAGTATAAGCTAGAAGCGAATAAAAAGCGAATACATTTAACCGCTTTCCACAGGTTTGCTGAACCTCTCTCAGCAACCCTGTGGAAAATTTTGTGGATAGGCGGTCGGCGGCAGATGTCGGCGTTGCCTCACCCTTTGTTCGGCCACTCTACTGGGGCAGGAGATCCGACAACGCCCACTCAATTCGATTCACTTCTTCGCGAATCACCCGGATCGCCTGCTGGTTGCTGGGAAATGACAGGGGCGCGATCGCTTCCGCCGCGTGGCGAATCTTGTAGTTGCGGTCCCGGATCAATTTCATTCTTGCGGAAGTTTCGATTCGATACTGGCAGATCCTCTTCACGAGTTTCGTCGCTACCCAGGCGAGCGCCAGGCCGAACAACATTTCGATGGGGAACCGGTCGGTCGCCCCGTCAAAATCGAGGAACGCCAGGCGGTATACGGCCTCGCCAAGACCTAGTGAAGCAAATATCACTCCCATGCCAACCAATACCACGGTCAACCGGTCAGTACGTCGAAGCGCCACAGCGGGCTGCCTTGCGTCAGATTTTTGCGCGAACACCATTGTTCCCCCGATGCATATGATATGGGCAAAAACTTTATCACTTCTTTGCCGCCAATGGGCGGAGATTGCCTGCGGACGGGGGATGGAGGGAATGGCCGGTCCGGCTTTTATCGTTTCAAGATGTCCACGGGTTCTCTCACGTCCTGCACCCTGAACCACTTAGCCAGGGCTGGATGCTTGCGCGCCACTTCCTCATACATGCCCCAGGCGATTTTCCTGTAGGACATGTGCCCGGCCGGGCCGGTGCGCAGTTCGGAGATGTACACCGCCTCGGCAAAGTCCATTTTGAACAACGTGCGCTTGCGGAAGCCCAGGGGAATGGCGTATTGCGAGTTCTCCCCAGCTTCTGTTGCCTCGGACTTAACCAACTGCTCCACGGCCAGGGCACTCTGCTGCATAGCCTGCTCATACGCGGTTGTTTCTCCCGCTGCCTGCAATTCCTCGGGCACCTCATAGCCGTGGGAGGTGGTAAACCCCTGCCCGATCTGCACGCAGCGGCGGTGGCGGTGCATGTCGCGGAAGCCGCCTATATCCATGAGGATGTCAAAGCGCAATCCCTGGCCCCCGGCGAAGGGCCGCAGCAGTTCGTCGTGCGGGCCGCGATGCCGCATGCCCAGATCAATGACCTCTTGCCGCCGCTTCTCTCCCGCGCTCTCCACCGCCTCCCGCACTTGGCGGTAGGGATAGTGGCAGTGCTCATAAAGTAGCGTGGCGGCCAATTCCACCTCCAGCGACTCGTCATCCAGCAATTCCACCGGACGCACCTGATCGATGGCCGCACCCTTCATCAACTCAGCTGCGGCCTGGCGCAATTCTCCCCGGGTCTTTAGTTCGTAGGAATTAGGGTCGGCATACTTGACTAGAGTAGGCGCCACCCGCACCGGCCTGAGCAGTTCTGCCTCGGCGCGGCCGCCCAGGGCGGGATTGAGCTGTCGTATATCTTCCACCAGCACACGCCACAATTCATGATTCACGTTATAGGCGGGCTCGCTGGCCGCCCGCTTCAGCAACTCACCCAGGCGCCGCACTTCGGCGTGAGTATGGGAAAGTAGGTGTGAAACTTGGCTCTCCAGCGTGCGTGCGTTCACGATCTCACCCAGGGACGTAATCGTGGCCAGGGGCAGCAGGTAACGGGCGACATCGAAGGCTCGCGCCCGCAGGTTGCGCTCGTAGACCTCCTGCTTCATTTCCTCCGGCTTGGGAGTCTGCGACATGAGGTGGCGCCACATGCGCTCGGAGAGACCCTCGTAGGCACCAAACAGGCCGTCCAGGGTTTTGCCAAAAAGCCGCTGTGCTGCTTCGTCGCCGCCGAAATCCGGCCGGTAATAGCCGCTCTTTTTGAAGTCCTGGTAACGGGTGGAACGCTCCTGGCCGTCCCATCGCTGCTCATCCACCAGGGCAATTGCTGCCAGAATGGAAAGCCGCTCCACCGCCAGGGCGATGTGGGCCAGGTCGGCTATGGAGCGGTGACCGTATTGAAAATAAAAGGTGTTAAGGAACTTTTCCGCCTTTTGGCTGCTGATTTCGCGCAGCGACTCCTTCATGGACAGCGCCGAGCGCGAATATTTGGCCATGGCATAGGCTTGCACCTCCGGTTCGGCGCCATGCAGGGCAAAAACTTCGGTGTTGCTGGTCTGTCCCGCCGACGGGGAGCTGCCGTTCCTTGTCTCGGACATGGGAATCCGATACTACTTCGCTCTTTTGCCGCAGGCAAATTATCCATACGAATACGGGCCTAGGGCTTTTCTCTTATTAGACGTAACAACTTACGGCGGATCGGCATTCATTCCTGCGTAAATATTGGCTGGGCACCGGAGGTGCGGAACCGGAGCCCGGACACATTCGTAAAGAACTAGGGGCTTTGCCGGCGGAATTACTTTTGATACTTTTATATGGCCTGCAACATCGCATATAAACGTACGATATTCATGCGAAGTAAAGTACCAGCCTTCTTAATTGCTTTTGTGCTTGCCGTCGGTCTTCCCAAGGTCGCCGTCGCACAACAGGTTATGCCCATGCATGCCGCGCTGGGCATGGGGGAGAGTGTCCCCGCGCTCAATATCGTTGCCAGCAGCCATCCTGATCCGTCGCCTTTGCTTCCTCCGGTGCGGTTGCCGCGCATGGCTCCCGAACTCGCGCTGCAAGTCATGGCTAATCATGCCATCATCCAGGACGCTCATCTGGGCTCGTATTCCGCAATCAGCACGGTGACCGCGAAGCTGCCCGACCTGAAGGAACGTGGGCAGTTCGAATTGGATCGCCGCTATACCGCGCCCAGAACGCTGCAGTTCACCCCGGTTCAATTCACCGGTGATGGATTTGTGAAAAGCAACGTCATTGTCCGCCTGCTGCAGTCGGAGGTGGACCATGTGCAGAAGGACGAGCCCGGACAGACCGCCATTAACAACCACAACTATAAGTTTGCCTACAAAGGCGACGAGATGCTGCAGGGGCGCCTGGTGCATGTCTTCCATCTCAAGCCGCGCAAGAATCGCCCCGGCCTGTTCAAGGGCCGCATCTTTGTGGATGCTTACACCGGCACGCTGGCGCGAGCCGAAGGCCGCATGGTGAAATCGCCTTCCCTGTTCATCAAAGACATCAATTTCGCGCAGGATTACGCCGACGTGGACGGTTTCACTTTCCCCGTGCGCATGCACTCGCAAGCCAAGGCGCGCATCATCGGACGGGTTATCGTGGACGTGGTGCACCGTGACTATCGTGCTGTCCCGGCCAGCGAAGTCGCCGCCACGCCCGACGCCGCGCTGGCGGCAAGTAAGTAAAAACAGCACTCAGCATTCAGCCTGTGGGCAAACACTTAGCAATCAGCATTTAGCCAATGGTGGTTTTACTCAGGCCCTAGGTGGGTGTTCAGAGGCTAAATGCTAACCGCGAATGGCTAAATGATTAGTCTGCCGGCTGAGTGCTTCATGCACCCCCTCCTCACAGCCACCGCCCACCGCCCCTGGCCGTTGCCGCGGGGGCCATGGATCATGACCCAAACCTGGCATGAGCTTCTGTTCGCCCACTGGCCGCTGCCGGCGCAGGTTTTGCGCCCGCTGGTACCGGCGCAGCTTCCGCTGGACGCCTACGCAGGCCAATGCTGGCTGGCCGTGACCCCCTTCCACATGAGCGACGTGCGCCCCCGCGGCCTGCCCGCCATACCGGGGTTTTCCAGCTTGCCTGAAGTGAATGTGCGCACTTATGTGAAGCTGGGGGCCAAGCCCGGAGTTTACTTTTTCAGTCTGGATGCCGGTACTCTCAGCGCGGTCTTCGCCGCCCGCAGCTTCTATCGCTTGCCCTATTACTACGCGCGCATGCAGGTGGATGTGACGCGGGAGGAGATTGGCTACCACAGCCTGCGCCGCGTGCCCGCCAATGCTGAGTTTCGCGGCCGCTACCGCCCTGATGGTCCGGTTCAGTTGCGCGTTCCCGGCTCGCTGGAGCATTGGCTGACCGAGCGCTATTGTCTCTACACCACCACCGGGCGCAGCGTGTTTCGCGCTGAAATCCATCACCTGCCCTGGCCCCTGCAGGACGCCGAAGCCGAAATCCAGGTGAATACCATGGCAGCTGCCGCCGGCATCACCCTGCCGGGCGTTAAGCCGCTGCTGCACTTCTCCCGCAAACTGGATGTGCTGGTGTGGCCGCTGCACCGGGTTTAACGCCGGCTTATCTCCACTGGACGCAGAGAAGCACGTGGGAACCGGCGCATTCGCCTGAAGTTAGCCTGCCTGCTTGCACGCCAGGGCGGGAGGCGTATGATGCATGGCCGTGGAAAGCGCGAAATCCGAACTGATCGCTTCTCTGCGAAAAGAAGCGGAATTGGCCCGCAAGCGCTCGCAACGGCTGGTTGAAATTGCCAAGCGCTTGCCCACTCCCCAGGAGCAAAGCGACGCGATTGCCATGGCTCTGGCGGAAGGGCGCTCAGCGGAAGCCTTCGATCACGCGTTGGAGTTCCTACTGACCAACTAACAACCGCTGCAGGTTCTTACGTCGTTTTCTCTTTGGTCAGCATCCCCAGCAGGATCTGGAAGAGCAGCAGCCAGCGCTTCACATTGCTGGTCATGAGGAAATTTTCTTTCACGTGCTCGCGCCCGTTCTTACCCATCTGCTCGGCGAATTCCGGGTGGGTTAACAGGTAGCGGATCTGATAGGCGCAGCCTTCAATGGAGTGCACCAGCACTCCCGTGAGCTTGTGTATCACCTGCGTGGGAATGCCGCCCACCGCCCCCGCAATGGTGGGTTTGCCTTTCCACAGGGCCTCGGTGACGGTGAGCCCAAAACCTTCCTTCAGCGATTTCTGCACCACGACGGTTGAGGCGCGCTGCAGGGCATTGATTTCCAGCGCCGACCATGGCGGCAGGTTAAGAATGATTACATCGGGGTCTTCGCCGGCCGCGTCCATTACCTCCTGCAGGACGATGGCGCCTTCGGGGTCGTCGGTGGCCCCGCCCCCGGCCAGAACCAGCTGGCAGTCCACATATTTTTTTGCCAGCTTATAGGCCTGGATGACGCCCACGGGGTCCTTGAGCCGGTCGAAACGCGAGATCTGGGTCACGATCGGCCGGCTGCGGTCAATGCCGAAATCCTCGCACACCTTCTGGATGTAGCCGGCGTCCAACTCCTTGTTCTTCTCTGAAAGCGGATCAATGCAGGGGAAGAACAGGTACTGCGGCGCCATCAGCTGGCGGGAAAAAGCCGGCGAGGAGAACACGGTTGCGTCGTATTCCTCCACCATGGGCCGCAAAAATCCCCAGACGTCGGGATGGGGATTGGAGAGATCAATGTGGCAACGCCACATCCATTTCCCCCGATTGCGCTCCCGGGAGCGAATCAGCCCCAGGGGCTGGGGATCGTGAACCACGAACAGGTCCTCGGTAAACTGCATGCGCTGCCGGTTCTGCTCGTTGTACATCAGAAAAATGTCTCGTGCTTCCTTGGTGAGCACGTACTCGCCGCCGTGCAAGGCGTTGTGGAAGGCCTTAGTCACCTCGAAAAAATCATTGCCGCCGGTGATCACGTCCCATCGAGTCACCACCTCCACTTCACCGAGCAGTGGAATGAGGCGGTTGAGCATCTCGGCCACGCCTCCGCCCATGGAGGTGGAGTTCACCATCTTCACGGTTTTGCCGCGCAGGGGGCGGGCCAGGAAGCGGAGTTCGTCCAGTTCCGGCTTGCCGATAATGGGCTCGTAGTCGTCCAGCTTCGGTGGCGGGGGCGCCGCGGGGGGAGTTTCCGAAATGCGCGGCCGTTTGCGGCGCTCGCGAAACGGTGCCGCGGGGGCTTCCGACCCGCCATTGCGGGGCGGGGCCTGGGCCGGCTGTTCCGTGATTACTTCGCGGCGCCTCTGCTCGGCCACACTTTCCTCGGCCTGGTCTTTGCTGGGGTCCATTTCTGCCTCATGCCTGGGAATGCAAAGCTCGTTCGATCACGCGCACCATGATCCGGCGCACGTCCTGCAGGGTCGAAGTGTAAATGTCAATGCGGTTGAACTGGTCGGCTATACGCCCCAGGTCCAGTTCCGATTCCAGCCAGACGGAAAAGTCGTTGGAATTCAGCTTCAGCCGCAAGCGCGCTTCAATGAAATGATAGTGAATGCAGTGGATGCTGATCTGGTTGAGGCAATCGCGGAACTCCACCAGGTTGCGGGCAACAAAGGGGGTGGGCACCACCACCGCATCGGAAGCGCAAAAGTAGAACGGCTCCATGGCCGCCCGGTCGGCCGCGCGCGGATTATGGTCCAGATAATCCTGAACGATCAGTACGATTCGCTCCCGCAAGGTTTCCACGGAAGTAAATTCCCGGACGTCCACCGAGGCCAGGCGCTCCGCCAGTCCCACCTCATTGCAGGCGGCGAAGGCCCAGTGGGCGTAGTCATTGGAAAAGCCTTCGCGGATGAAGTGGTGTTCCTGCAGGGTACGGAAGGTGTGCTGGAAGATGGATTCACTGGGCACGGAACGCATAGCGGCCAGCAGTTCGCCCAGGGTGGTCGCCTTCTCCCGTTCAATGCGGAGCAGGTGGGCCGCCGAGTTGAAGTAGAAAGGAGAGCGCGCCCAGCGCACCGGCGGCGCCGGCAATTGTGCGGTGGCCATGTTGGGGGAGTCCTCCTGCTCGTTCTCTGCCCGCTTGCTCAGAGACCGCTCTGCGGGCTTTAGATGCCGCCCGGGCAGGCCGTCGTTTGCTCCTGTTCAACATACACCATGCCGCGGGCCCATGCTCAAGCCCGGCGGCTGCTCGCGAAATCGCACAGCAGCTTTCGATTTTGCTGGCAGGGACTCTTCCCTCGTTGGAAAATTAGGTCTTCGCCCTAGTTAATCAGCCTCCCCGTATGCCACACGGCGCCGACACGTTGTTGCTGGAGTTGTTCGCCATCTTTGTCTGGGCCAAGATCTTTGGCGAACTGTTCGAGCGGCTTTCACTTCCCGCTGTGCTGGGTGAAATCCTGGCCGGCGTTATTCTCGGTCCCCATGCCGCCGCTCTGATTGCTCCCAGCGAGAATGTCTACGCCTTTGCCGAAATTGGCGCCATCTTCGTGCTCTTCACCGCCGGCCTGGAGACCCGCCCCCAGGATCTACTGCGCGTGGGCCGGCAGTCGCTGGGAGTGGCCATAGCGGGGGTCATTGCGCCCTTTGTCCTCGGGTTCTTTTACATGCGCTTGCGCGGCGAAGCCACTCATGAGGCCATCTTTGTGGCCGCTGCCATGGTGGCCACCAGCGTAGCTATCACGGCCCGGGTGCTCGCCGACCTGCGCGTCCTCAATGCCCGTTTTGCCCGCATCATCATGGGCGCGGCGGTTTTTGATGACATCCTGGGCATGATCCTGCTGGCCATCGTGAGCGGCATGGCCGGTGGAGGCGGCATCCGCTGGCTCCACCTGGGCGTGACCTTCGCCGAAGCGATCGGCTTCGCCCTGTTCATGATCTTCGTCGGACCACGCATCGTGCGTCGTGTCCGCCCGGGTCTGCGCCATATCTCGCTACAGAACGCGCCGCTGGTGCTCTCCCTGGCCGTTTGTCTGCTGCTCTCCTGGGCCGCGGCCCGCATCGGCATGGCCGCCATTATTGGCGCCTTCTTCGCCGGGCTGATTCTGGCCGACTACGCGCCGGAGTGGGGGCTGCAGCCCCGCATTCACGCCATCAATGAATTTTTGGCTCCCTTCTTCTTCTTCACCATCGGCGCCCGCCTCGACGTGCACCTGTTTTCCGGCAACGTGCTGCTGGACGCGCTTATCGTCTCCCTGCTGGCCGTTGTCTCCAAGGTGGTGGGCTGCGGCCTGCCTGTGCTGCGCGAAGGCTGGCCCACCACCCTGCGGGTAGGCGTAGGCATGATGCCTCGTGGCGAGGTGGCGCTCATCGTCGCCCTGGTGGGATTGCAGATGAACATGGTCTCGCAATCAACTTATGCCATCGTGATCTTCATGGCTGGATTCACCACCATCCTGGCTCCGCCGCTGCTGCGCCTGCTGATCCGTGACCGGCCCGGCGGCAAGGGAAAGGGAAGTCCAGAACTGGTTGGCGCTCACTACCCTGCGGGCGCGGCTGAGTGAAACCAGCACCGCTCCCATAGCGAAACGGCCAGGACATTCAGGCTCAGCAGGAACCCGAAACCTGAAACTCGAAACCGTTCGTACTCGGCTCGTTTATAATCGCGCCTTCTCCAGGGGGGCGGGATCGCATGGGCCTGCAAGGCCGCGTGGCGCTGGTGACCGGTGCGTCGCAAGGGATCGGGCGTGGCTGCGCTCTGCGCCTGGCCGCCTGCGGCGCCAGGGTTGCCCTGGCGGCGCGCAACCAGGAAAAGCTGCAGCAGGTAGCTGCTGAAATCGCGGCTGCGGGCGGCGAGGCAACCGCCTTTGCCCTGGATGTTGCCAGCGAGGAACAGATCAAATCCGCAGTTCGCGCCGCCATGGACCGGTTCGGCAAAATTGACATCCTGGTTAACAACGCCGGCATCACCCGCGACCAGCTGGTCATGCGCATGAAGCGCGCTGACTGGGACGCCGTTCTCAACACCAACCTCACCGCCGCCTACCTGTGCATTCAGGCGGTCATCGGCTCCATGCTCAAGCAGCGTTGGGGACGCATCATCAACATCACCAGCATCTTCGGCCAGATCGGCCAGGTGGGACAAGCCAACTATTCGGCTTCCAAAGCTGGACTTATCGGGCTGACCATGGCCGTGGCTCGCGAGGTCGCCTCCCGCAATATCACCGTAAATGCGGTGGCCCCCGGCTACATTGAGACATCCATGACGGCGGGACTGCCGGCGGAAATGAAAGAGAACATCCTGAAGATGATTCCCGTAGGCCGCGCCGGAAGCGACGCCGACGTCGCCAACGCGGTGAATTTTCTTGCCTCCGACGAGGCTGCCTACGTCACCGGCCACGTGCTCAACGTCAACGGAGGCATTTTCATGGGGTAACGCGCACGCCTTCCTCTCCGGCGATTGCGGTGTTTCAGGCAGTCACGCCCGAACATCTGGCGCAAGCCCGCACGCTGTTTCTTGAGTACGCTTCCTCGCTCGGTTTCAGCCTGTGCTTCCAGGGCTTCGAGCAGGAAATGGCCGGCCTGCCCGGAGATTACGCTCCACCCCAAGGGCGCCTGCTGTTGGCGCGCCTGGGCCAGGAATCAGTGGGCTGTGTCGCCCTGCACCCGCTGCAGCCGGGCACCTGCGAAATGAAGCGTCTCTATGTGCGACCGCAGTTTCGCGGCCACGGGGTGGGCAAGGCGCTGCTGAACACGGTGCTGGCTGAGGCCCGCGCCATCGGTTACCGGCGCATGCGTCTGGACAGTGTCGAGCCGGTCATGCAAGATGCTGTCCGCATGTACCGCGCCTATGGCTTTCGTGAGATCGCGCCCTACCGGGAAAACCCGATTCCCGGCGCGCTATACATGGAGCTGATTTTGGATCGAGCAATTGAGTAATTGAGTAAATTGGCTACTCCATTGATTTTAATTACACAATTACCCGATTACTCAATTCTCTGCCGCAAGGAGCCTCATGAAGACCCTCGTCCTGCTGCTCACGCTGTCCGTCTCCGCCACCTGCTTTGCCGTTACCGAAAAATCCGTCTCCTACAAGAGCGGCGACGAAACCGTCCATGGCGTTCTCTACACGCCCCGCGGGAAGGGGCCGTTCCCCGCCCTGGTCGTGATTCATGAATGGTGGGGCCTGGTGCCCTGGGTGAAGGAGCAGGCGGCCAAGCTTTCCGACCAGGGATACGTCACGCTGGCGGTTGACCTTTACCGCGGCAAGTCCGCGGACAATCCCGAAACCGCGCACGAGCTGATGCGCGGCCTGCCCGAAGATCGCGCCACTCGGGATTTGCTGGCGGCGGTGCAGTTCCTGAAATCGCAGAAGATGGTTAACCCGGCGAAGATCGGCTCCATCGGCTGGTGCATGGGGGGCGGCTACTCGCTCGACCTGGCCATCGCCGACCCCACTCTCGCCGCCGACGTCATCAACTACGGCCACCTGGCCACCGACCCGGCCCGCATCCAGCAGATCCACGCGCCCATCCTCGGGCTGTTTGGGGGGCAGGACAAGGGCATACCTCCCACTGACGTGCGTAAGTTTGAACAAGAAATGAAGCAAATGGGCAAGAAGATCGACGTTACCATTTATCCCGACGCCGGGCACGCCTTCCAAAATCCCGACAACAAGGCCGGCTACCGGGCAGAGGATGCCGCTGATGCCTGGAAGCGCACGGTGGAATTCCTGGACGCGACGCTCAAAAAATAGCCGGTTCCGGGGTCCCTCCACATGCTGGAGCTCAATCCGCTTCGGCGCGCTCCGCCTCGTCTCTGCAAGATCAGGGGAAATTCTCTGAGCGCAATGCTCACTGCCCTGCTGACTACTTTTTTAAATTCTGCTTGCCAGACGGTACTACTCTGGTTACTATGCATTCACCCCCGAACCGTAATTTTTCAGGCTGCGCCCACCATGAATATCGGCGAGACGATTCGCAATCTGCGGTTACATAAAGGCATGTCGCAAGGCGACATTGAGAAGCGCACCGGGTTACTGCGCTGTTACCTTTCGCGCGTGGAAAATGGCCACACCATTCCTTCGCTCGACACCCTGGCCAAGATTGCCACCGCCATGGAAGTGCCGCTGTCGCAGTTCTTCAGCGATTCCAACCACGATAATGGCTCCAAGCCGCTGCCTCAGCTCACCGACGATGAGGTCCGCTTCCTCACCCAGATCCGGCGTTACTCCTCTTCGCTGAACGATAGCGACCGCAAGCTGGTGCTGGCCATGGTCAAGAAGATGGCGGCTACGGCAGGAAAATAGGCGCTGGGCGCCGCCTCCAATCACTAAACATTTTGAAGGGTTATGTCTAATGGCCGGGGGCTGGCCTGGTCGCCTGCGCCTGTTCATGGGCGTGATAGCTGGAGCGCACTAGCGGCCCCGACTCGACATGGCGAAAGCCGAAGCGCAGCGCTTCTTTCTTGAGGTCCAAGAACTCCTTGGGCGTGTAAAAGCGGGCGATGGGCAGGTGGTCGCGCGAGGGTCGCAGGTACTGACCCACGGTCAGGATATCCACCCCGCGCGCTCCCAGATCGCGGAAAACCTCCACCAGCTCCGTCATGTCTTCGCCCAGGCCGACCATAACGCCCGACTTGGTGACTATGCCGGCAGAGAACTTCTTGGCGTTCTCCAGCAGCTTCAAAGTGCGTTGGTAGCGCGCGCCCGAGCGGACGGCGCGGTAGAGGCGCGGCACGGTCTCGGTGTTGTGGTTGAGCACGTCGGGACGGGCAGCGAGCACGATTTTCAGCGCTTCATCGAGCCCCTGAAAATCGGGAATCAGAACTTCCACCCGGCATTCCGGGGTGAGCTTGCGGATCTCTTCGATGGTCTGGGCAAAAATGCGCGCTCCGCCCAGGTTGTCATCATCGCGGTTGACGCTGGTCACAACGGCATGTTTCAAACCTAGAGTTGCTACCGCTTCGGCGACGCGACGCGGCTCATCCCAGTCCAGCGGCCCGGGCTTGCCCTTGGGCACGGCGCAAAAGCCGCAGCGCCGGGTGCAGATCTCGCCCAGCAGCATGAAGGTGGCGGTGCGGTGGTTCCAGCACTCGCCGATGTTGGGACATTGCGCCGATTCGCACACCGTGTGCAAGCCCAGTCCGCGGGCCAGGCTTTTCAAATTGTGGTAGTTCTCGCCCACGGGAGCACGGGCGCGCAGCCATTGCGGCTTAGGCAGCGGCCGCTGCGGCGCCAGGCTGATCTGAACCAGTTCGGGGGAAGAGCCCATTACCACCCTATTTTACACAGCCAGAGTTGTGTGGGCACAGCCACCCGCGCGGCAAGCGCTTGGTCAGGGTCACCCCTCGGGCGAGAGGAGGCAGTAGATGCCGATGGGTTTGTCTTTGTAAGGGTCAGCAGCTGGAGGGAAAAGGTCAACATTCGGGCAGTCTTGATAAATGGGGTTCTTGGCGGGTTGTATTACATATTCGCCCGGTTGGGGAACCGCACAGTCACGAGCAGTAAGAAAACAATACATTTCGCCCGGCCTGCCACCCAGAGCTATGTTTAGAGTGACTACTCTGCGCGTCCGAGATGTTCCGGTGACCGTTATTTTCCTTTTCTCACTTGCCGGTGATGCGAATGCCACCATGGCAGCTGTTACGGCAGTCAGGAAGAGAACTCTTATTGTCATATTTCATACCGCGCTACAGTGTGTGCAGGTATGCCAGCAAGTCCTTGATTTGTTGAGGGGTCAGCACATTTCCGAATGCCGGCATGTGGGCTTTGCCGTATTGCACCACCTCGGTGACCCGGTCGTCGTTGGCGGGCAGCCCGCTGGGCAAGTACTGCTTCTTGAACATATGTTCCAAGCTGGGGCCCTGCAGGTCCTTGGAGGAGTAAGCTTCGTGGCAGCGTGCGCAATCGTAGTCGAATACCCGGCGGCCGGCCGCCTGCTGCGGATTGAGCCCAAGCTCAGCGTCACTTTTGCGTCGCTGCACGTCACAGCCGCCTAGGAAACATAGAATCAGAACTGACCAGCAGAGCAGGAGTACGTTTCTCAATGGTTGCACCTGGGAAACGTACAATAATAGAGCAAAGGCGATGGCGGTCGCAGTCAAACGCGTTTACGAGAAGCCGGTGCGCGCCGACGGAGCCCGCGTGCTGGTGGACCGACTGTGGCCGCGCGGGGTGCGCAAGGAAGCGGTCCACACCTGGCTCAAGGACTTGGCCCCCTCCAACGAGTTGCGCCGCTGGTTTCACGCCCGTCCTCAGCGCTGGGATATGTTCCGCCAGCGGTATCTCAAGGAGTTGTCAGGTGCGCAGGCGGCCGAGGCCTTGGAAGAGCTTTACCGGCTGGCGGATTCGCGCAGCAAGCTGACCCTCCTGTTCGCCTCGCGCGACCTCGAGCACAATAACGCGGTTGTGCTCAAGCAACTGCTGGACGGCATGCGCAAGCCGCCCACCGGCACCGGACCGGCGGCTGCGGCCGCCATGCCCGGGCGGCAACGGGCGCGGGCCCGGCGGCCCAGATGATTCTTCA
>DATJEH010000060.1:0-2686 GCA_035496875.1 Terriglobales bacterium
TTCCCTTCTCCCGCCAGCGCTTCCAGGCCCTCGCGCGCCAGGGCTTCGTCTTCATCGTTGGGCCTGATGGAGGCGGCAGACGTGGGCTCCATCACGGCCATGGGATTGTGGGTGAAAGAACGATGCAGTTTGGCGGTGAACCTGAAATCCGGATTCACCGCCTCTGCCTTCCGCACCCAAAGCTTGGCCAGATGGGGCTTGATGTGTCCGTAGAAAGAAGTGTTGACCTCCACCATGTCAAAACACCGCGCCAGGATTTCCAGGGGATGCTGCTTGCGGTGCTGCATGCCCGGGGGATAGAAAATCCCCTCCCAGTCTTTGTAGGACCAGCCGGCGGTGCCAACTCGAATTTGTGAGGATGCGGCCACGAAGCTCTTACTTTTAGATGCCAGCAGACTAGCACACAGGCACGCTGTTGCTCAGCGGCTGCGCCATCAGTAGAAGAGCAGCGCCACCCAGTACACGCCCGTGGGGTAGGTTGGCGTACGGGCGTAGCAAGAGCCGGCGGCGAAAGCGGCGAGCGACCGCTCCTTAATCACGCCGGCTGCGCTTTCGGGAACGAGCCCGGGCTCGGAAGTGGTGTAGCGCAAAACTGCGCGCGCTCTCGGCCCTGGGGTGCGCAACGAATCGGCTTCAGCCATGGCGCAAGCCATGGAAGCGGCTTCCTTGCGCTCCATGCGCTCTAACCCGGGCAGGCGACTCTGGGCCCGCACGCGATCCACACTCCGGGCGACCAGCACCTCAGCCTCGGCATCGGAGCGGCTGGGCAGGCTGTGTCCGAAGTCCTGGGTCACATAGAGCAGAGACCCTCTGCGCACCACGCTGAACCCGGCCACGTTGTAGCCCGCGTTCAACAGGTTCGCGCGATGCGGCGGCGAATGCATGAGGTTGTCCTGCGCCTGGTCCACGCTGCCGGCGAAGGCTACATTTTCTCCCGTCTGATCCAGATGAGTCTTGGAGTTTGCCGCCAGGCGGTGCACCAGGCTCGGTTCGCCGGCCAATTGGTGAGAAAGTTTTTGTTGAGCTGCCATGGCCGTCGCATGCTCCCGTGCCGCCCGGGTTAATCCTTCATCTTTTTGCAGGGGAGCAAGTCCGGCTTTCATCCGATCGCGGTTTGCCAGGTCGAGGAGCCTGCGTTCTGCCGCGACATCGTAATAAGTTGACCGCGGTACTGCCGCCGGCTTCTGCGCCTGCGCGGCCGGGACTCCAAGCGTCGCCACGCCGCTGGCCAGCACAATCGCCAGGGAAACTGTAAGGACTCGGGCCATGTGAGTGGGCGTTTCGCCCCAACATGGGATGCGAAACCAAACTTCCGCTTTGCTTCCTTCACGCTAGCCCATAAAATCAATGTGAGCACCTTACGATGGGGACATTCCTGATAGGCATGCTGCTGGTGGTGAACGTTGTACTTCTGGTACTGCTCGCGGCCATCTTTCGCCGGACAGCCGGCTCTTCCCAAACTACTGAAATTACAGACCTTGCCCGGCAGACAGCTCTGCTGCACGAATCTCTCAGCCAGAAGTTCAACGACGCCACGCTCGATATGGCCACCCGCCTGGAAAGCACCAAGGGCGATCTGCGCCAGGGTGTGACCGATCGGCTGACCCAGGGATTCAACGAAATCCGCAATTCGGTCGAGGCCCAGTTGACCGGCGGACGGCGGGAGCAGACTCACGATCTGCGCGAGGCGCGAACCGAGCTGACCACCTCGCTGGCCCTGACCACATCCCAGCTCAAAGTTGAATTTGAGAACCTGAATCAGAAGACAGCCCAGAGCCTGGATTCCATCCGTGACCGCGTGGACGCCAAGCTCCTCGCCATCACCGACCAGGTGCAATTGAAGCTCGACCAGAACATCAAGGAAGGCTTTGCCCAGTTCGAAAAAGTGCAACAGCACTTAAAGGCCGCAGAGGAACAGTTGCGCGAAGTCGGTGCGCTGGGACACTCCATCAACGACCTGAATAACATGCTCAAGCTGCCGCACCTGCGCGGCCAATTCGGCGAGGCCAGCCTGGAGCGCCTGCTGTCCGACTTCCTCCCCGCCCACATGTTCGAAATGCAATCTTCCGCCGGCGACGGCAATGGACGCGCCGACGCCGTCATCCAGTTTCCGGATCGCCGTCTGCCTATCGACGCCAAGTTTCCCCGCGAGCAGGTGTTGGCGCTATTTGAAAGCAATGTCGAGTCCGAAATCGAAGATGCCCGGCACGAGTTCGTGCGCGTCATGAAGACCGAGGCTCGCCGGATCAAGGCCTACATCCAGCCCGAACACGGCACCACCGACATTGCCCTGATGTACCTGCCCAGCGAAACCCTTTACATGGAAGCCATCCGCAACCGCGAGCTGGCGGACTGGCTCAATGTGCAGCACGTCTTTCCCGTCTCACCCAACACGCTGCTGATGACCTTGCAGACCATCGCGCTGGTGCACAAATGGTATGAAGTCGCCAGCCGCTTCGAGAAGAGTCGCCTGGAGCTGGCCAAGGCGCAGAAATCGTTCGATCACTTCCAGAACCAGTTCGAAACCGTCGGCAAGAACCTCAACAAGGCGCAGGAAGCTTTTGATACGGCGCAACGCCACCTGAAAACCTACCGCGGCCGGGTCACCGCCCTCAGCGGGCAGGAACAACTGGAGCTCGATGCGGCCACCGCAACAACGACAAAGAGTGACGAAGAGCCCACCCTG
>DATJEH010000061.1:0-9038 GCA_035496875.1 Terriglobales bacterium
ACCTGGGCCCGGTTTTGTTGTACCGTGAACTGCGCGTTGCGCACCTGGATGGCGATCTGGTTCTGCAGTTGCTGCAGCAGCATCTGCGACTGCCGGTATTCCAGTTCCGAACGTACCTGCGTCGCCTGCGCGGAACGGTTCAGGATGGGAATGTTTACGTTGAAGCCCACCCCATAATCGGGATTATTGTAGCCAAACATCGTATTAAGAGCGTCCGACAAGCCGGTAGGGGGCCGCACCCGGCTGGTTGGGATGCAGAAGCTGGAAGTCTGTCCGGGCCCGCAGATAGCCAGGGGATTGGTGTTACCGGCTAGCGCCGAGCCGCCATACCAGCCCACCAGGTCCACGCTGGGCAGCAACAGATTGGCGGTGGATTTGCGCGTGATCTCGCGGTTGGTCAAATCAATGCGCGACTGCGCCAGCTCCGGGCGATGGGCGAGTGCGTCACTGATCAGGTCTTGAATCGGCACCACCGGTTCCGTGGCCGGCAAGGTCATGGTGTCGGTGGGCACTACGTGGGCCGTTACCAGCACGGGGTCGGACAGGTTCTTGCTGATGGCGTTCTTCATCAGCAGCTCCTGCAGTTGCAGGTTGGTCTGGGCGACGATCAGGGTCTGGTTGGCCGCCGCTACCGCGCTCTCCGCGCGCACGATTTCGATGGGCGCGAGAGTCCCGATCTCCACCTGCTTCTTATTGTCGCCCAGAGTTTTCTGCGCCAGCGCCAGCGAGCTCTCCTGCACCCGCACGTTCTCATAAGCGCTGACCAGGTCCCAGTAAATGTTTTCAATCTGAGACACGGTCTGGATCACCTGGTTACGGAAGGCGACGTCGGAAATCTCGCGATTGTTCTTGGCAATCTTGATCAGCCGCCGGTTGGCGTTAAAGCTCAGGCCCTGCAACAGGTGCTGCGTGATGGTGGCGCGAAAACCGTTATTCAGGACAGGGCTCAGCTCGCTGAAGGTGCTGTTGGTGGTCTGCCGCTGGTTATTGAAGCCTACGTTCAATGTGGTGCCACTGGCAAGATACTGGGAGTAGTTGAAGTTAGCCGTGGCCGTATTCTGCTTGAGGGCCAACGCCCCCAGGAAGGGGCTGGCGGTAGGGGTGGTCAGGTGCTCCAGGCTGA
Organism: Terriglobales bacterium; assembly: GCA_035496875.1. Classification (GTDB taxonomy): domain Bacteria; phylum Acidobacteriota; class Terriglobia; order Terriglobales; family Acidobacteriaceae; genus JAICWP01. Next base: position 1,124 of record DATJEH010000061.1, read on the forward strand.
GTCCAGCGGTGACCATGGGGTCGAAGGAGCCGATGGGAGGTCCCTGACCCTCGGTGGATTGCACCAAACCAGCACTGCCAGTTCCCGCGCCTCCGGCAGCCGCGGTGGTGCCGCCGGTCCCCGCCCCGCTGGCTCCGGTGGTCGAGGTGCCCAGTCCGCCGGCAGTGGTGGAGCCGGTGCCCCCACCCGGAGTGCCCTGCACCAGGCCGGTGTTGACCCCAAGAATCTGCTGTCCCGATTTGGCGCGCAGGACATCGGTGTCAGAGATGGGCAGGTTATAGCGCGCGATGGCTATGTCGAGGTTATTCTCCAGGGCCATGGCAATGGCATCGTCCAGGGAGAGCATGAGCTGCCCATTTTTCATGAGCGTGTCAATGCGCGGGCTGTTGCTGAAATTGGGCGCCGCCACGTGGCGCGGGCTATAAGGCGCAATGGGATTGGGGAAATAGGACCGGCCGTTCTGATAATTTTGCTGCAGCGTGGTCTGCCCTGCGGCGAGCGGAGCCGCGGCGGCCGCCAGCACGGCAATTAGAGATTTAGCTCTTACCAAACGCGAAAAACTCATGCTTATTCTCCATCACAATGGCTAATGACCTAAAGGACTGGGAAAAATCGCAAATGTCACCACGGATAATACGCAAGTTGTTGTCTGGTGGTTCCTTTGCCGTCGGCGCGCCGCTCCATGGCCGGGCGCCCCGGGGGAACGACACCCATGTTCCGGGAAGTCCCATAGTATAGCTGAGGCCATCGCGGCACTGGTCTTGTGTTGTAAAGCTTTGTAAAGATTTGTAAGCAGGCGCAGTGTTGGTTGCGCAGCACGGCGTTCATGCACCATGGCGCGTAATCTGAAAATCACGCTGGCGTATGACGGCTTTGATTTCCACGGCTGGCAGGTGCAGCCCGGTCTAGTGACAGTTCAGGGCCTGCTGAGCGCCGCGCTGGAGCGGGTAACCGGCGAACGCATGCTTCCCCAGGGCTCGGGGCGCACTGACGCCGGCGTGCACGCGCTCGCCCAGGTCGCATCTTGCGCCATTGACTCGCCCATTCCCGCGGCCAACCTGGTGATTGCCTTGAACGACACTCTGCCCCCGGCGGTGCGCGTGCTCGCCATCGAGGAAGCCGGGGCTGACTTTCACGCCCGCGCCTCCGCCCAAGCCAAGACCTATCGTTACCGCATCTGGCGCGAGGCCATCTGTCCTCCCTTTCTGGCCCGCTACGTCTATCACCACCCCTATCCGCTGGAGGAGAACGCCATGGATGCAGCGGCTGCCGTCATAATCGGCCGGCATGACTTCACTTCCTTTGCCGCGGTGGATCCCGAGCGCGGCCGCGACGAGGAACAGCCTTCCAACCTGCGCGCCGTGTTCGCCTCCGCTTGGCAGCGCCAAGGCGAGGAGTTGGTCTACACCGTACGCGGCAACGGCTTTTTGCACCATATGGTGCGCAACCTGACAGGAACCTTTCTGCTGGTGGGCAAGGGAACGCTGCGTCCCGAAGACCTGGGCCGCATTCTGCAGGCCAAGAACCGTTCTGCGGCCGGGCCGACGGCGCCCCCGCACGGGCTGTATCTAGTCTCTGTAGACTACTGAAGAGGGGCTCTTCCCCGGTTTTCAGTTTCAAGTTTCATGTTTCAAAATCTCCCGCTGGAAACTTGAAACTTGAAACCCGAAACTCAAAGCCCGTTTAAGACTAACTGCTAATTGCCAAGTGCTTGTTCTAGACTGTAGCTGTCCCATGCCTCTGGAGGCCAAGCTCGCGCCCATTGCCTCTATCAACCCCGCCACCGGCGAGGTGCTGCGCGAATTTGACTGTACTGGGGAGGAAAATGTGCGCGCGGCGGTGGAACGCGCCCGCTCCGCCCAGCCGGCGTGGCATCAATTGGGCGTCAATCGGCGGCTGCAAATCCTGCGACGCTTTCAAACCCTTCTCCAGGAGAAGAAAGCGGAGGTCGCCGGCGTCATCACCCGCGAAGCCGGCAAGCCCTATGTGGAGGCCTTGCTCACCGAAGTGCTGGTGGTGCTGGATGCGGCCCAGTTCTGCATCGCTAGCGTGCCCGGCCTGCTCCGCGACCGGCGGATTGGTCACGCTAATCTGGTCATGAAAGCCAAGCGCGGCTGGAGCAGTCACCAGCCGTATGGCGTGGTAGGCATCATTTCGCCCTGGAATTATCCCTTCGCCACCGCCGGAACAGAAGGTTTGGCGGCGTTGGCGGTGGGCAACGCGGTGGTGGTCAAACCTTCGGAATTCACGACCCTGTGCGCGCTGGAATTGCAATCTATGCTGCGCCTGGCCGGGGTGCCGGAAGATATTTTTCAAGTCATGCCCGGTGGGGGAGCCACCGGCGCCGCCCTGGTCAGCTCCAGCGTTGACAAGCTGATCTTCACCGGCAGCGTGGCCAGCGGCAAAAAGGTGGCTCAGGCCGCCGCCACGCGCCTGCTGCCCGTGGTGCTCGAACTGGGAGGCAAGGACCCCATGCTGGTGCTGGAAGACGCCGACGTGGAGGTCGCTTCCAGCGCCGCCGTCTGGGGCGCCTTCGTCAATGCCGGTCAGGCCTGCCTTTCCGTGGAGCGCTGCTACGTCCACCAGAGCCTTTATGAACCCTTCCTCGCCGCCGTGGTGGAGAAGACGGGCAAACTGCGCGTGGGCAATGGACTGGATCCCTCTACCGACGTTGGGCCGATGATCCACCAGCGCCAATTGCAGATTGTCGAAGAGCACGTGGAAGACGCGCGCGGCAAGGGTGGCCGGGTGCTGGCGGGCGGTACCCGCCTCCCGCAACTGGGGCTTAATTTCTATGCCCCAACCGTGGTCGCCAATGCTCACCATGGCATGCGCCTGATGCGGGAGGAAACCTTCGGGCCGGTGCTACCTGTCATGCCGGTTGAGTCCGACGGACACGCGGTCGCGCTGGCCAACGATTCCGAGTTTGGCTTGGCGGCCAGCGTCTGGACTCGCGACCGCGCGCGCGGCGCGGCCCTGGCCGCGCGTCTGCAGGCGGGTACGGTGATGGTGAATGACGTGATCTCGTGTTACGGCATCAGCGAGGCGCCGCACGGCGGGGTGAAGTCCAGCGGCCTGGGACGCACCCACGGCCAGCCTGGCTTGGAAGAGATGGTGTGGGTGAAGTACGTGGATTCCGACCTCCTGCCGCGCCTGCGCAAGGTGTGGTGGTACGGCTACGGGCCAGAGTTTACCCGCCAGATGGAGGGCTTTGTGGAGTTCCTGTTCTCCCGCAACTGGGGTGCCCGCCTGGCCGGCGGGGTACGCGCGCTTAAGGCCTACTTTCGCTCCAACTGGCTGTAAGCAAAGACCACAGAGGACGCGAGGAAGGCCGAGGCAAACACCTTCATCCCATTTACCATTACTGCGAGCCCCTATGGGGCCTTATGAACCCAATTTCTTGATTCTTCTTCCCCCGCGCCCTCCGTGTCCTCTGTGGTTTTCATTTGATATTCGGGTAGAATTAGCCGCAGCGGCCCTGCCGCGCATCTTAACCATAAGAGGGTAGGTCCTTTGACCATACCGGGCATGCAGGCTGCCGATCTGCAGTCAGCGCAACAACAACTTCCCAATCACAAGGTCAAAATAAAGAAGCCGGGCCAGCGTTCTTGCAACGAAAAGGGCGCGAAGGGCAAGTTTTGCGGCGGCCACCTGAAGCGCTGGTACTACCACGACGACGTGCTGGAGCGGGAGTGTGGGGACGTGGAGCAAGCCTTCGGGCCGCAGGCGGAAATCTATCGCTGCGAGCATTGCAAAACCTTGTACCTCCCCAATCCCGAGGACCCGCGCGGCACCAACGTGGCCGGGCAGGGGCAGATTTCGGTGTTCGGGCTGACGATAGCGCCCAAGTAATTGAGGAATGATGATTGAAGAATGAGGAAAGAAAATCGAGAGTGGTGTTGCCGCGTGATTTCAGTCGTTAAGCGCTGTTGGCTATTCTTCATTCAAAATTCTTCATTCTGAATTCAATTGCGCGCTTCCGAGCTCATCTACGACTGGAACCAGGCCGCGGTCACGCTCCGGCCCAGCGGTCCGGTGTTGTTGAATGACGAGAGCCTGCGTGACGGCCTGCAATCTCCCTCCGTGCGCGATCCTTCCATCGGGGAAAAGATCCGCGTCCTCCACCTGATGGAGGAACTGGGCATCCACATGCTCGACCTGGGTTTACCCGGGGCCGGGCCGCGCGCCTGTGAGCACGTGGAGGCGCTGGCCCGCGAAATCGCCAACTCGCGGCTGAAGATCAAACCCAACTGCGCCGCCCGCACTCACCAGAACGATATCCGCCCCATCGCTGAAATATCGCAGCGCGTTGGGCTGGCCATCGAGGCCGCCACCTTCATTGGCTCCAGCCCCATCCGTCGCTACACCGAGGGTTGGAGTGACGACTTCCTGCTGCGCACCACTGAAGAAGCCGTCAAATATGCCGTTTCGCTGGGCCTGGAGGTCATGTACGTCACCGAGGATACCAGCCGCTGTGACCCGGAGATGGTCAAACGCCTGTACGCCACCGCCATCCGCCACGGCGCCCGCGCTATCGTCATCTGCGATACCTGCGGTCACGCCACCCCCATGGGCGTTTTCTCGCTGGTGAAGTTCGTGATGAACGAGGTGGTCAAGCCTTCCGGCGAAACAATTCGCGTGGACTGGCACGGCCACTGCGACCGTGGCCTGGCGGTGGCCAACTCCCTGGCCGCGCTGGTGGCGGGCGCCCATTGCGTGCACGCCTGCGGTCTGGGAATCGGAGAGCGCGTGGGCAACACTCAGATGGATCAGATGCTGGTCAACTTGAAGCTCATGGCGGTGCCGCCCTGGGACCAGCAGGACCTCACCAAGTTGCGCGATTACTGCCTGGCGGTCTCACAAGCCACCGGCGTGCCCATTCCCGCGAATTATCCGGTCATTGGCGAAGATGCCTTCCGCACCGCCACCGGAGTGCATGCCGCCGCCGTCATCAAAGCCTATAAGAAGAACGATACCGAGCTGGCCAACGCTATCTACTCCGGCGTGCCGGCCCATTATTTCGGCATGGAACAGGTGATTGATATCGGGCCCATGAGCGGCAAATCCAACGTGCTCTTCTGGCTGGACCGCCACGGCATCGCCGCCAACGACGAAATCGTGGACCGCATCTTTAAGCGCGCCAAAGCCTCCGACCGCCTGCTCACCGAGGCCGAAATTCTGGAGTGCTGCCAGGCTCCGGCGGAAACAAAACCAACCGCCTGATAGCGCCCTCTCCTTCATTTTTCTGCGGAGAGGCACAGCGCGTGGCGCTTGGATTCCTCCTGCTGCGCCAGAGCCTGCAACCCCGCCGCCTGGCTCGGCAGGCCGGCAAGCAAAGACTCCCACATATCGGCGCTTACCTGCAGCGCGTCGCGCACCGTGGCGTCGTGAACGATCCCGGCGTCATTTCGTAGCATGGTAAGCATGGCGCGCAGCCCAGAGCTTTGCTTTAGCATCGCCTCGGCTTGCTCGCGGTGACGCTGCGCCATAGCCTGCCACTCCTGTTCGCAGGCGGAGGCGCGGGCGGACGACAGCGAGGCGGAACCGGATTGTGCTGGCGCCGCCCAAGCCAGGCTGGCCAGCAGCAGTGGCGCGAGTAATGCGCGGGGAAACTTCATGTAGGCGTCCTCCGGGAGACGTAATCAGTTACGTCTCTACCATAGATTCGCGGCAGAAGGTGATATCGGCTTTACAAATCAGCGTCGCCGTCGGGCCTAGCAGATTGCTCCGGCCCCTCAATTTCGGAGTATCCTGTATAGGCAGGGTTGTGGGTATGCGGGGGTTGCTAACCGTCGGGCTCATGACGCTGGTGCCGCTGGCGGCGCTAGCGCAGTGGCACGGTACGCCTGGCAGAACCGCCCCCATGCGACCTCCCATGGCAGTGAGAGCGGCGCCCATGGCACACCCCTTCATGGTGCGGCCCGCGCCCATGCCGGTAAGGGGTTTCCGGCCGAATCTGCCGGGGAGCGCAATGCCCTGGCGGCCGCGCGGGCGGCGAGGATTTCGCTCCGGGCACGTGGGCTTCGGGTTCGGTTTCGGAGTGGGCCGCTATCCTTTTGGCGTGCCGCCCCAGAACCGCTGCTTCTCGGATGCCTTTTTCGATCCTTTCTTCTGCACCCGCAGGCCGGTTCCGTTCAGGTCCTTCGGGTCGTTCGCCTCTTTTGGCGCTTACCCTTTCTACAGCTATCCCTTGATAACTGATTCCTCCAGCGAAGACTACTCGGATGCCGCCGCCCGGCAGATGGCGCAGCAGACCGCGCAGGCGAGCGCTCAGGCGAGCGATTTGACCGCGCAAATCGAGCAGCTGAGGGAAGAACTGCAGCAACTGCGGCAGCAGCAAAGCTCGCCCGCGCCGCCGGCTTCAGCTCCGGTGCAGACCGCTAAGGCAGAAGAACCGTCCACCCCCACCACCCTGGTTTTCCGCGACGGACGGCGCAGCGAAGTGGACAATTACGCCATTGTGGGCAATACGCTATGGGTGTTCAGCGACCAGCGCCGCAAAAAGATTCCGATTGCCGAACTGGACCTTAAAGCCACGCAGCAGGCCAATGCCGACCAGGGCGTGGATTTCGTGCTGCCCTCTCCCGGCAAGTAACTCCCGCTCATTTCAGGTGTGCTGCCAGTTCCACACCGGCACGCCCTTATCGTCGCGCAGGACATAGGTGTCGGTGCCCTTGTCGAGTTCCCGCGCCAGGATCAGGGAGACTCCATTATCGAGCACGGGCGAGCCGGTGATTTCGACCTCGTCGCCGGCCTTGAGCTCGATGCCCATGTCCTTGATGAACTGTTGCGGGCACAGATAAACGTCGAAGGTGCCAGTATCATTCTTCAGGACCAGGTGCGTAAGCGCGCCGTGTCCCTGGCCAACCTGTTTTATTTCCTGAACTATGCCTTTTACCTTCTTCTCCGCTTTCAGGTCATACTTGAGCGCCGGAGCTTTCGCCGCCGCGTGCTGCCCCTGGGCCGCCCCCAGTGAGCAAAAACCCAGCAAAATGAGGCACACGACCGCCAGTTTGGCGAGAGAAAGAAGGTTCGGATGGTTCGCTTGCAACATAGCCCCTCCTTGGATCGGCGGGGAGCCAGGTTGTGGTGCGGGTTCAGCCTGAGGAACAGGACAGGCTCCAGCCTCTCCTGAAGGCCCAAAATCGTGCTCACAATACCACCGAAGGCCGCCTCAGAGCGAGACTTTTTGTGTGGGCGTGGGCGCCCTCGCCGGCGCGGGCCAGCGAGCTCGCTATTGTGGTGAGGTATACCCCTTTTCTGTAAGCCGCTGCTTGAGTTCTGCGTGCATGCGGTCTCCCAGTTGCTCGCCCCAGTTCCTTCCCGCTTCGATGGATTCGCGCTGAATTTCCGGCAGGGTGGTGCTGATCTTGCGCCCCAGAGGACTCTGGTAGAAGGCAATTAACTGGCGTATCTCCTGGTGGGTGAAATGCTTGTCGTAGATGGGCAAAATGGCCTTCATGAGCTCGTCGGGGCTGGCCTGGCGCTTGAATTCCACCGTGAAGTCTTGCCAGAACTGCTCGGGCACATCGGGGCGCGCGTGGCGCATGGCGGCGATTTGGGCGTCAATGTCCTGGTCGAAAATGTCGCGCAGAATCTGGCGCGTGCCCACCAGTTCCATCAGCTTTTCCATGTCCTGGTGCTTGCCGGCGGGGGCGACCGCGGCGTGCGGACGGGTGGCCGGGGCAGCTTGCGCGGCGCTCACCGCGGCCATTCCCAGGCACAGCAGCAGCGCCCTGGCGGGGATTCGCATGGGAGTTCTCCTTGACCTACCCGAAGAAGCGATACTTCAGCATATGGAACAGGGCGGCCACGCCGTCCTTCCAGCCGATTTTCTTGCCCTCTTCGTAGGTGCGGCCGTGATAAGCGATGGGCACTTCGTAAATCCGGCAGCCCAGCCGGGCTACCTTGATGG
>DATJEH010000062.1:0-14890 GCA_035496875.1 Terriglobales bacterium
GAGGATTGCTATCGCGTAGCCGAGAAATACGGACTCCTGGCGCAGCTGCCGGAGGCGGTGCGGCGGGTGTTTGCAGAGCGGAGGCTGGAGGAGACGCCCAAGGCGGGAGACGAAGCTTTTGCGCGCTCGCGCTGGTGGACGGTGCTGTCGAACGCCGAGGTACGGCAGGCGGCGGCGGCAGCGGCGGCGCGGGCGGGATTTGCGGTCAGCATGGACAACAGCTGCGATGACTGGGATTACGCGGGCGCCGCCGACTATCTGCTGCACCGCTTAGGCGAACTGCGCCAGGGAGTGTCGCGAGTGTGTCTGATTTCCGGTGGCGAGGTGACGGTGCGGGTGGAGGATGGAGGAGTAGGCGGGCGCAACCAGCAGTTCGCGCTTTATTGTGCCAGCAAAATCGCTGGGCAGAATGTGACCATTCTGAGCGCGGGCACAGACGGGATTGATGGCAACAGCCCGGCGACGGGGGCGGTGGTGGACGGCTCGACCGCAGAGAGGGCGCGGGCGAGCGGGCTGGATCCAGCAGGGGCGCTGGCGAGGTTTGATGCATCTCCATTTTTCGAGGCGCTGGGAGACGCGATTATCAGCGGGCCTACGGGAAATAATCTGCGCGATCTGCGGGTGATGCTCGCGTACTAAAAATCTTTTCACCACAGAGGCACGGAGACACAGGGAACACCCAGTGAGAATTGACGATTGAAGGTTGATGATTGTGAGGTGAAACATTCTGAAGCCGGGTCGGCAATCCAAGCGAACGCGGGGTCCTTCGACTCCGCGAACCGGTTCGCAAGCGAACCGGTTTGCTGCGCTCAGGATGACACCTCGGAAAGCGTTTGGCGGCGCTCCGCGGGATTGCGAGTAGTACAATTGCCGGCTTTGCGGAGGAGAAGATGCGAAAACTGGTTACCGCCTGCTGCGTGCTGCTGTTGCTGGCGGCAGGGGCAGTGGCGCAGGAAACTCAAACCGAGCGCGAGGCCGGACGAGATGTGGTGCGGCAGATTCACGAACTGGACCAGGCGCTCAACGTGCCGCAAATGGTGGCCCGGCTGACGGCTCCCGACAAAGGCCGCGAGCAGGTGATCGCGCGGGTCAGGCAGTTGCTGGACACGGAACTGATGCCGATGAGCGATTGGATCACGCAGCATCCGGAGATCGGGTTTCAGGAAACGCAGGCGGTGGAGAAACTCACCGCCTATCTGCAGGCGCACGATTTTGATGTCACCAAGGGGGTGGCCGGGCTGCCCACCGCCTTTGTGGCCAAGTATCGCCGGGGCACGCCCGGGCCCAACCTGGGTGTGATCGTGGAATATGACGCGCTGCGCGGCACCAAGGGTGCGTTTCACGGGGACCAGCACAGCGCGCAGGGACCGGTGGGACTGGCGACGGCTATTGCCATGGCCGAGTTTCTGACCCGCACCCACACCCCGGGAACGGTGACGGTTTATGGCACGCCGGGCGAGGAGATGATGCCGCCGGAAGCCAAGACGGTGATGTACGAAGCAGGCGTTTTCCAGGGCGCGGACATAATCGTGCGCAGCCACTCCTTTAATGTTACGCGCCGCTCGGCGGCGGGCTTCGGCACCTGCTGCATGAACATTGACGGGGTGAAATACACTTTTTACGGAGCGCCGGCGCACGAGCTCACCGCCTGGAACGGGCGCAACGCGCTGGAGGCGGTAATCAAGCTGTTCGACAACATTGACGCGGCGCGCAGCACCATGCGCCCGGAAACCCGCATCCAGGGCGTGATTACCGAGGGCGGCGCCGCGCCCAACGTGGTGCCCGATAAGACCGCCGCCGACTTCTACATCCGCTATCCCGATTCGGTTTACCTGGAGCAGGTAACCAACTGGGTGAACGATGGGGCGCGGGCGGCCGCCCTGGCCACCGGAACCAAGGTGAAGATTGACCACTACGGACACGACCGCGACGGCATCTCACTGGCCACGCTGGAAGAGCTGTCGTTTGCGTATATGAAACAGTTTGGGGCAACCGGAATTGATCCTGAACCCGGCAAGCCCATGGGATATGACGAGACGGGCAGCGTCTCCAGCCAAATTCCCGGGCTGGGAGTGGAAGCCAAATCTTCCAACTGGGCTAACCACACTTACGGCATGGAGGCGGACGCGCTCACGGAAGTGGGGCACCACGGCTTTCTGGTGGATGCCGAGACCATGAGCGCACTCCTGTACGACTACGCCACGCATCCCGAGTTGCGGCAGGCGGTGAATACCGAGTTCACGCGCATCAAAGCGCTGTTCGCGGAGTACCAGACGGCGCTGCAGAAGGCCTATCCACAGCCGCCGGTGCCGGAACCAAAATAGAGGCCACTCAAGCCGGTCACCCACTCAAGCCAACAGCGGGCTTGAGTGGGGCACCAAAGTCCAAGATTCGAAAGCCGGTGTGAACGCCTGAAGCGGCATCGGAAAAATGGACGGACACAAGGTCCTTCGACTCCGCCGGGCGATCCCGCAAAACGGAATCGCCCCGGCTACGCTCAGGATGACAGGGGAGATTAAGCTTAAAGCAAAAAGCGAATGCTGTACTCAGCAGGACAGCGGAACAGAGTGGTTGAAAATAAAATTGCCAGCCCCGCTTCCGCGGAACTGGCAATTCAGAACTGGCAAGTGCTAATTGGCTATGCCGGAGAGTTGACCAGCACCTTCTCGCGCTCGGCTTCGTCCTGGCGTTCCTCGTGCGGAGTGGAAGGCAGGGCCAGCGTGAGCACCTCCTCAATGGTTTTGACATAGTGAATGTTGAGGTTCTCCAACTGTTCGGCGGTCAAGTCCTCGATCACGTTGGTCTTGTTTTCCGCCGGCAGGATGATGTCGCGCACCCCCGCCCGCTTGGCCGCCAGCGTCTTCTCCTTGATGCCGCCCACCGGGAGCACATTGCCGCTGAGCGTGATTTCGCCGGTCATGGCGGTGTAAGGCCGCACCCTCCGGTCGCTGAGCAGGGAGACGAGCGCGGTCACGATGGTGACGCCGGCCGAAGGACCGTCCTTGGGAATGGCGCCCGCGGGCACGTGGATGTGCAGATCGTGACTGCTGAAGAAGTCCTCGGCAATGCCCAGGTCGCGGGCGTTGGAACGCACCCAGCTGAGCGCCGCCTGCATGGACTCGCGCATCACGTCCTGAATCTGGCCAGTGATCTTGAAGTCGCCCTTGCCCTTCATCTTGGTGGCTTCGACGAACAGAATGTCGCCGCCGGAAGGGGTCCAGGCCAGGCCCACGGCCACGCCCGCGCGCTTGGTGCGCTCGGCGATTTCGGTATCCACGCGGATCTTGATTCCGCCCAGGAACTCCTCAATCACTTCGCGGGTTACCACCAGCTTTTCTGACTTGCCTTCGGCCAGGCGCCGCGCCTGTTTACGGCAAATGGTGCCGATGTTTCGTTCCAGGTTACGAACGCCGGCCTCGCGGGTGTAGTGGCGGACGATGAAGCTGATCGAGTCCTCGGTGAACTCGATGTTGTCCTTGGTGATTCCATTCTCATCAATCTGCCGGGGGATGAGATATTGAAACGCGATATGCAGCTTCTCTTCCTCGGTGTAGCCCTGCAGTTCGATGATCTCCATGCGGTCGCGCAGGGGCTCGGCCACGGGATCGAGGATATTGGCGGTAGTGATGAACAGCACCTTGGATAAATCAAATGGCACGTCCAGGTAGTTGTCGCGGAAGCTGAAGTTCTGCTCGGGATCGAGCGCCTCCAGCAGAGCCGCGCCGGGATCGCCGCGGAAATCGCGGCCGACCTTGTCAATTTCGTCCAGCATGAACACAGGGTCGTTGGTCTCGGCCCGGCGAACGCCCTGAATGATCTGTCCCGGCAGCGCGCCGATGTAGGTGCGGCGATGGCCGCGAATTTCAGCCTCATCGTGCACACCGCCCAGCGACAGGCGCACAAACTTGCGCCCCAGCGAGCGGGCGATAGACTTGCCCAGCGAGGTTTTGCCCACGCCGGGAGGGCCCACAAAGCAGAGGATAGGCCCCTTCATGGTGGGCTTCAGCCGGCGCACGGAGAGGTAATCCAGGATGCGATCCTTGACCTTGGTCAGGTCATAGTGGTCGGCGTCCAGAATTTCCTTGGCCTTAACGATGTCAACTTCTCCCCCGGAAGACTTGTTCCAGGGCAGCACCGCCAGCCACTCAATGTAATTGCGGGTGACAGAATAGTCGGCGGCCATGGGCGACATGCGGGAGAGCCGGCCCAGTTCCTTCAGGGCCTCCTTCTTGACCTCATCGGGCATGCCCGCGGATTCAATCTTCTGCCGCAGTTCTTCGGTGTCGCGCGCGTTTTCGTCCTGCTCGCCCAGTTCCTTCTGGATGGCCTTCATCTGCTCGCGCAGGTAGTATTCGCGCTGCGTCTGCTGTACCCGGTCCTGCACTTCGGACTGGATCTTGTTACGCAGCTGCTGGACTTCCAGCTCCTTGGCCAGGTGCTGGTTAATTTTTTCCAGGCGGGTGCGCACGTCGGGTGTTTCCAGCACGTCCTGCTTATCCACCGTGGAAAGCGAAGGCAGGGAGCTGGCGATGAAGTCCACCAGGCGGCCGGGCTCTTCGATATTCATAGCGACCGTTGAAAGCTCGTCCGAGAGCGTGGGCGAGCCGGCCACGATCTGCTGGAACAGGGTGAGGACATTGCGCTGCAGGGCTTCCTGCTGCGCGTCCTTGGGGCCGATCACGTCAGGGACGGTTTCCACCACCGCCCGCATATAGGGCGTGAGCTGGGTAAATTCCTTCAACATCACCCGGTCCAGGCCTTCGGCAAAGACGAACAGGCTCTGGTTGGGCATCTTTACGACTTTATGAACGATAGCTACGGTGCCCACGTTGAACAGGTCCGTGGGCTGTGGATTATCAATGCGGGCTTCACGTTGCGCTACGACTACGATGGTCTTGTCTTCGCCCAGCGAGTTGATGAGCTGGACGGAACTCTCCCGGCCCACCGTCAGGGGGAGAACCGCATGCGGGAAAAGGACGGTGTCCCGTACCGGTAAAACCGGCAAAGGTCTATTAGTTTGTTCCGCTTCGCGAGGATTTCCTTCTGCGCGCTCGGGTTGCGCCTGGTTCGCCATAGTGCTCCTTGAGTGAACCTTACTCAACTTTTGATGACCTCATTGAGCCGAAGGATTCATACCGCCGGGAGTTCAAACCCAAATTGATGAGAATAGTAACGGAGAAATTGTAAGCCTGTTGCCGAGGGGCTTCAATGTGACGAAAGACACTTAGCTTTGTAACAAGCAAAAAAAATGACAACCCACCAGTGCACTCAGACTTTCCAACTATACAAGGCAATGTAACCGGAGAAGGGCGCGCAAAATGCTTTGGATACTATTTATCGGAATGCTGGCGAGTTGGCTGCTATTTGTAATCCCCAGCTGGAGCTTTGGGGCTTTCATTCAGGTGCTGCTGCTGTTTGCCGTGCTGGCTTTCGTGTTCCAGGTACTTACCTACCGCGATACAGAGGCCTAGCTGCGGGCGTGCTCCCGGTACGCCATGGTTTCCGGTACACACCTTGGCTCCGCTGGCGCCATCCAATGGTCCAAATCGCGTTTTCATATACCCCGAGGAGGGTACTGAACATGGACAAAGATGAAGTGAAAGGCAAGGCGAAGGACGTCGCGGGCCGCATCCAGCGTCAGGCAGGAGAGTGGACGGGCGATGAAGAAAGCCAGGCGGAAGGCGCGGCCAAGCAGGTGGAAGGCAAAGTGCAGAACGCCTGGGGCCAAGTAAAAGACGCGGCCAAAAAGTCCGCCGATGATGCCGAGGCCGAAGCTGAAGCCCGGCGCAAAGAGCGCGAGCGCAAGCAGAAAGACGAGAACGTGGCCTGAAGTCCGTCGCCGCTAAGCTTACAAGAAGGCGTCCTTCGGGACGCCTTCCTTTTTACAACAGACACCGAGCAAAGAAGGCCAAGGCCGTGTTCTTCCCCGGCTCGTCTATCTGCCTAGAGTTTTTCCATGATCAGGCTGGCGTTGCGGTCCACCCGGAAGCGGAAGCCTGGAGGCACCACGGTGGTGGCGCCGTATTCAGTCACGATGGCGGGCCCGCGATAGGTTCGGCGCGGAGCCAGGGATGCGCGTCCGTACTGCGGGGTGGAGACACTGCGGCCGTCGAAGATCACCGGCCGATGGTCGGGCGCTTGCCTAGATGGCTTCTCCAGCCCCGGGAGCGGCACGCCGGCGCTGGGCAGGAGGGCGCGCAGTCTGAGAGTGACAATCTCCACCTCCCGCTGCGGACGGCTATAGCCATAGCGGCGCTGGTGCTCACGATGAAAGGCGCCGAGCACGTCTTCGCCAAAGGGCACGTTCAACTCGTATCCCTGGCCGCGGTAGCGAAGGTCGAGGCTGAGGCGAAAGCGGGGCACGCCGAACCATTTTTCCTGGTGAAAGGCGTCCCGTGCCTTTCGCTCAAAGGTGCGAAATTGCCGCCGGAGATCGCCCCGGGGCAGTTTTCCGGCAACCCGCCAGAGCACGGTGCGGGAGTAATCCTTGACCAGGTCGCTGACCAGGATACCGTAAGCGGAGAGAGCGCCGGGCAGGGGCGGCAGCAGCACCCGGGGGATGCCCAGTGCGGCGGCCAACTCGCAGGCATGCATTCCGCCCGCACCGCCAAAGGCCACCAGGGTGAAGTCGCGGGGGTCGTAGCCGCGTTCGATGGAGACCACGCGCACCGCTTTCTCCATGGTGGCATTGACCACACGAATGACCCCGGCGGCGAACTGCTCCACGGACAGCGCTGAACGATTCTTGCGCAGCCAGTTCTTCACCACTCGCCGGGCGCGCTGCGCGTCCAGGACGAACTCTCCACCCAGGAATTTGTCGGCCGGCAGGCGGCCCAGCAGCAGGTTGGCGTCGGTGACCGTGGGTTCGTCACTCTTGCCGTAACAAATGGGCCCGGGGTCGGCGCCGGCGGAAAGCGGCCCCACGCGCAGAGCGCCCCCGGCGTCGAAGCGGGCGATGGAGCCCCCGCCGGCCCCCACGGTGTGAATATCGAGCATGGGAACGCGCACGGGCAGGCCGGCGACTTCAGCCTCGTTGCTGGCGCGTGGCTCGCCATCCACCAGGGCCACGTCGGTGGAGGTGCCACCCATATCGAAAGAGACGATGCGCGGGAAACCGCTGCGGCGAGCCACAGCGGCCGCTCCCACCACTCCTCCGGCGGGCCCGGAAAGCACGGTGCGGACAGGTTCGGCGGCGGCCGCGGCCAGGGAAGTGATGCCGCCGCTGGACTGCATGATGAAGACCGCCGATTTCCGGCGCCCACTCCCGGCGCCGCGGCCCTGCAGACGCAGGCCGAGGTTCTCCAGGTAGCACTGCATCAGCGGCTGCAGATAGGCATTCACCACCACGGTGCTGGCGCGCTCGTATTCGCGAAATTCGGGCAGGACCATGTGGGCCAGCGAAAGCGGCACCGGGTTGGTTCCCTTGCCCCGAGGGGCCAGCGCTTCCGCTACCGCGCGTTCGTTTTCCGGGTTCACGAATGAGAACAGCAGCGACACGGCAACGGACTCGGGACGGGCTTCCTTCACTGCCCGCCGCAGCCGATGCAACTCAGACTCGTTGGGCCGCTCCAGGACCTCACCGTCGCAAGCGGTGCGCTCGCGCACGCCAAAGCGCAGCTCCGGCGGGACCAGCGGCTCCACCGGATCGAAGAAGAAGTCGTAGAGCTTGGGACGGGCCTGGCGGCCGATCTGAATGGAATCCTCGAAGCCCTCCGTCGTAACGAAGGCTACGCGCGCCCCCCGGCGCTGCAGCAGTGAGTTGGTGCCCACCGTGGTCCCGTGCAGCAGCACCACGGCGGAGCCGAGCCCAGTGCGCTCCACCGCTTCCACGATGGCCTGCGAGGGATCAGCCGGGGTGGAGAATACCTTCAGCATCTTCAGTCGCCCCTTCTCCACCCAGACACAGTCGGTGAAGGTGCCGCCCGTATCCAGGGCTACCCGGGGGGGAGATTGCCTGGTTCGATCCGCTTTCGCAGTAATTGCCGCTCGCTTTGGCTGCCGGCGTGCCATGTTGAAGCGTCAATGTAACATCAACGGGCCGGCTGCCTCAGCGGCAGTGACGAGTTCGAGCTCCTAATCACCGTGCGAAGGGCTGCTTCAGGGCATTTTGATCATGTATTTGCCGCAGGCCTCAAAAGCGGAGAGCAGGTGGGTCATGCCCAGGAGCTGTCGAATCCGCTGGTTGAGATTGATGAGCTGAAGCTGGCAGCCGGCGCTGCGGGCGGAGACATAAAGCCCGACCAGGACCCCCAGGCCGGAGCTATCCATGTGAGCCAGTTCGGTGAGGTCGAGAACCAGGCGTTTGGTCTGGGGGATGAGGGGCTTGACCGTCTGGCGCAACTGGTCGCCGGCTTCGCGCACCAGGCGCCCGCGACATTCCACCACAACAGCATCGGGCTCGGTGCGGGTGTGTAAGGTCAGCACCCGGGAGGGGGCGGGATTGGCGGCCATAACGCTCCTTGCGGCCGCGAGGGCGGCGGGCTGCATTGTAAGGCAAAGCGGGGAGGAGCTGAGAACCAAATTGCGGCCGAGGTGATAGTAATTGATATCCACAGATATAGTCAGGCAACCCAGATAGTGGGGTGATGCTTCTCACCGCAGCAGTGGTGCAAGATCGCGGCACTCGCAACCACCGCGATTCTGGCCGGGTACCGAGGCCAACCTGCTCCGTCACCTCGGGAACCCGGCCGGTGCTTTTTGGGGCCGCCCTGCTGCTGCTTGCGCGGTGGGATTCGAAGCAGGGGCTTAAGCCCGTCGGAGCGCGGGTTCTATTCGCCGGGCTGAAGCCCGGCGCTTCCACCAAACACTAACTACCTGCGGGCGAGATGAGCTTCTTGCCCAGCAACAGGGCGTCCAGGTTGTTCTTGTAATAGCGGGGGATGGTCTTGATGAGCTGGTAGCCGTGGCGCTTGTAAAAGGCAAGCGCGGAGGCATTGTCCACGGCAGTTTCCAGGAATACGTGGCGGCTGCCACCCGCCCGCAAGTGATTCTCTGCCGCCTGCAGGAGGGCGGTTCCCACGCGATGGCGGCGAGCTTCGGCGCGTACGTCAATGGTAATAATGTGCCCCGCCCCCCGCGTGCTGCCCTCGCCCACGATAAAGCCGGCGAGGCTTGTGCCGGGGGGTAAATGCGCAGCAGGCGCAGCCCCGGAAGCCGCTTTCGGTTCGTTTTCCGCCACCAGCGTAAAGGCAAGGGGCCGGCGCATATAGAAGGCCAGCTCGATGCGGGTATAGGAGATGCCAGGGGGAAAACATTCCTGGTCAATGGCCCACAGTTGCTCGAAATCGTCCTTGCGGAAGTCGCGGATGCGGAAGGGCACCCGGCCATTGTAGCGGCCTGTGAAATGCTCCGCAGAGGGTCAGGGCGAGAGGCCCTCATCAGAGCGGGCGAGCTCCCGGCGCAACCACGCGGCGGAACGCTGGCGCCACAAAAGTAGAAGTGAAAGGCCGCGGGCGGCGCCCGCGCCACAAGACAGACAGCTCAAAACATGGCGGCGGAGGCGCCGGTGGCCAACTCGCGCAGAGCTTCAAACAACTCGGCGCCGTCGCAGTTCAGGTCCAGGGACTTCAGGGGCAGGGTGGCGGAAAAATGGGGGCTGTGGCGGCGAAATTCCACCCGTTCAAAGTTGCAGTCGCGGGAAGCCAGCAGGCCGTTCATCATGTTGGTCAGGTCCTGCTGCCAATCGCCCCGGGTAGTGAGCACGACTGGGCCGGTGCGCACCACCCAAGCATCGGAAGGGCGAGCAGCGCCGGTCCGGCGCTTGCTCCAGCGGTAGTTATGCACTTCCAGATTGAAGGTGGGAGCGCAGTTGAGGTCGGCCTCGAAGGTAAGCACTTCCTGCCGCCCGCGCCAGCGGCAGAGCAGCCAGTTCAGGGGCATTTCCCGCGGTAACAACTGCACTTTGATGTGGGCTTCGCGGAAGTCCTCACCCGGGACCTGCAGCCGGAGGTGGAAACAGGAGCCACTGATCCAGCGCACACACGCCACCATGCCCTCACGCCCGCTGGCGGTAGCACAGATCCAGCGCAACAACTGCTGGGCTTTCTTGCGGTTGTAGCGCAGGAAGCCGAGATACCAGACAGTTACCAGGAGAAGGGCGATCAAAACATCGGCGGCAACGGCCCACACCTGCATCAGTAGAACAGATGCCGGGGGCGGGGTTCGCAGATGTCAATCGAGGTACAAGGAAGTTTTTGGGCAGGGCACGTGTGCAAAACTCACGAAACTGGGGCTGCCCAGTCATCCAAACTGCTGCGTGCTCTTTGTAGCCAGCTTTTCGGGCTAGTGTTCGATGGGGAGCGGCAAAGGCCGGGCCAGCGACAGCGCCTGCAGGACCCTGATGACCGGCCAGGCGGGGTCAAATTCGCCGCGTTTCATGCTCAGCTTGGAGGAAGCCGGGTACTGGTGATGGTTGTTGTGCAGGCCTTCGCCGCCGGAGAACCAGGCCACCAGGCGCAGGTTGGTGGCGGTATTCTGGAAATTCCTGTAGCCGATGGCGTGGCAGGCGCCATTGATGACCGCGTTCATGCTGATATAAGAGGCGCCCTGTACGATGAACGTGGCAACTCCGATGAGGGGTCCGGCCCAGCCGCCCTGGATGGCCCAGAACAGGGCCACGAACATCGAGAGCCCTGCCGCCAGGCCCAGCGAGCCGCGGCCGAGCACAGCTTCGGCGTGGGTACGCGGGATGTCGCGGGTGTACTTTTCGACAACATCCGGCTTCTTAGCTTCGCGTGCATAGTAGAACGCGTTGAGGAACAATACCTTCCACAGGCCCTTCAGGTAGGGGCTATGGGGATCGCCTTCCTCGTCGGTAAAGTGGTGGTGCTTGCGGTGGACCGCCACCCACTCCCGGGCATTGATTCCGGTAAACAGCCACAGCTCCGTGCGCATCAGCAGTGCGACCGCGGGGTGAAGTTTTAACCCTTTGTGAGCCATGGCGCGGTGGAGATAGATGGTGGTACAGAAGCTGGAGACCTGCATCACGACAAATGCGACAGCCACGGCAATAAGAACGGTGGTCAGCATTGATTCAGCTTTCTACTGGATTGCTGTGAGAAAAGACACTTTCCCGACGTCTGACTATTGTGTAGTCATATTGTAGCGAATTTCGGCGGCTCCGCGCATATCCAGGGAACGGTTTTTGGGCCATGTACCTCAAGCGGAAGTGCCTTTAACTTCAACACCGGCCCACTTTTCCAGCAGGGCGAGGGTGGCGGCATAGTCGAGGTCGCCCTGACCCTCGTCCGTGGCAATCTCGTAAATCTCCTCCACGGTCTCCAGTGCGGGGAGCTTGATGCGGGCCTCGCGGGCAGCGTCGAGCATGAGGTGAATATCCTTGTGCATCAGCCGCAGAGGGAAGTTGGGGGTGAAGTCGTGCTTGAGCACAAAGGGCGCCTTATATTCGACTACTCCGGAGCGCACCATGGAAGCGTTGATAAGTTCGAGCAGCCTTTCCATGTTGACGCCCAGCCGGGTAGCCAAGGTAAGGGCTTCGGCGAAGCCTTCATAAGTAACGGCGATCATCAGGTTCATGGCCAGCTTGGCGGACTGGCCTTTGCCGGTCTCGCCGACGCGAACCATGAGCTTACCCATGGAGGCGAACAGGGGGCGCAGACGGTCCACGGTTGATTCCGCACCGCCCACGATGAAAATCAACTGGCCGCTTTGGGCGCCGATTTTGGAGCCGGTGACGGGCGCATCCACGTAGTCGGCGCCCTTGTGCTTGAGGCGCTCGGCAAAGCGCAGGGTGGCGGAAGGCGAAATAGTGCTGGAATCCACCACGACCGCGCCCTGCTCCAGGGCAAGTTCAACGCCCTCGGGCCCGAACAGCACCTGTTCTACGGCAGCGGTATCGGAGACGCACATCCAGACCACCTCCGCGCCGCGCGC
Organism: Terriglobales bacterium; assembly: GCA_035496875.1. Lineage (GTDB taxonomy): Bacteria > Acidobacteriota > Terriglobia > Terriglobales > Acidobacteriaceae > JAICWP01. The sequence goes on from DATJEH010000062.1 coordinate 11,893, forward strand.
CGCCTCCGCCGGCGAGGCCGCCGCCCGAGCGCCCTCCACTTCTTTGCCGGCGCTGCGGTTCCAGGTGCTCACCTGGTGGCCAGCTTGTACCAGATTGGCCGCCATCGGCCGCCCCATAATTCCCAAACCTAAAAATGCCACGCGCATGTTGCCCATCTCCTTATGCTTCCCTGCGATTAGAAATGACGGTTATCCGCATGGTCAAGCAAGCGCGGGCAGGATTCTTCTACAATGGAGAGCAGCCAAGCCCAAATTGCGAGAATTTTTAACGGCCACCGCGGCAGGTGGGGCAACGTGGGATTGCATCGCAGGTGAATTCGCCAGCGTCTAAATATTTGCATGCTGAACTTGACTCTCAGGCGTCGCGCGCGACAGTTCACGCGGCTGGTGCGGCATTCGGCGGTGACGCCGCGCACCGGCAGGACGCACAAGCCGGTGCTGGCGAGCGACGGCCAGCTGGGAGTGACGTTTATTGGCCACTCCAGTTTTTTTCTGCAGATGGCCGAGCAACGGGTGCTGGTGGACCCCAACTTCGCGCGCTGGCTGTTCGTGCTGAAGCGCTTGCGGCGGCCGGGACTGCAGATTCGCGACCTGCCACCCATTGATGTGGTGCTGGTGACGCATGCGCATTTCGACCACCTGCACCGGCCATCGCTGCGCGCCATTGCCCGGGCTACGCGGCGGCGCCGCGGATCGGCGCCGGTGATTGTGGTGCCCAGCCACGTACGCGATCTGGTGGCTGACCTGGGGTTCAGCAAAATCGTAGAGCTGGACTGGTGGCAAGATTACCGCCATCACGGGCTAACGGTGAGCAGCGTACCCTCGCGACACTGGGGCGCGCGCATCATCAAGGACGCGCACCGCGGCTACGGCGGGTACGTTCTTGAAGCCAAGCATCACTCCGTTTACCACGCCGGCGATACCGCGTACTTTTCCGGATTCCGGGAGATTGGCCGCAAGTTCGATCCCGAGCTGGCGCTGCTTCCCATCGGCGCGTACAACCCTCCGGCTTTCCGCAACGTGCACGCCAGCCCGGAAGACGCGGTACGCGCCTTTCTCGACCTGAAATCACGCTGGATGGTGCCCATGCACTACGGAACCTTCCGCCTTTCCCACGAGCCCATTGACGAGCCGCTGCGGTTGCTGGAAAAAGAAGCGCAGGCTGCGGGCGTGGTGGATCGCGTGCTGGTGCTGGAAGAGGGAGTGACCCGCTTCTTCTGATTGACGATTAGAGATTTTCGATTGACGATTGCAAGCCCGGAGCGTGAAAGCTACTTCCTGCCGTTCTCCGATTCCTTATAGATGTATTTAATGGAAGGTTTGTAAACCATGATGTTGGGCTGTCCGTTGCGGACCAGCTTAAGGCAGTTCCTGTCGTACCACTCGATGACCCCGTGAATTTCCTCGCCGTCGCGGAGCACCACCACCATGGGAGTATGGCTCTGCATCTGCTTCTGGTAATAAAAGTTCTCGGCGTTGGTCTGTTCCTGGGGAACACTCTTGCGGGGCGCGGGCCCGTTGCTACGATCGCGGCGCTCCATGGGCGGCTCAGCGCGGTGGTTGCGCTCGTTGTTGTGATTCAGGAGCGGGCGAATCAGCTTGCGGTTGGAAAACTCTTCCGCTTCAGGGGCGCGCTCAACAGCTGTCGCATCCAGGCTATCTTTCATGTCACCACCGTCCATGGTTGCACTCGCGCACGCGGTCGCGCGGAATAAACACCCTGTGTTGCTTGCGTGAAGAACAAATAGGGGTGTGAGACTGGACTTAAGCTACCACAGAAAAGCTTGCCGAAACAATCCTGAGGCGGACTTTCGCAAAATGCGACAGGTGACGGTGGTCACATGGCGAAGGTACCGGGGGCGGGGTCAGCCTTTTTCCAACGCGGTGGCGAAGGCGTCCAGCGACAGGGAGCGCAACAGATTGCGGCGCATGCCGCTTTCCACTTCGCCCAGGCGCTCGCTGGCGGCGGCCAGCCAGGAAAAATCCACGCTCGCGGCAAGGGGCTTCAGTTCCGCGGTGATGTCCATATTGCGCACCAGTTCGGGGGTGCGATTTGTCAAGAAGGCCAGATCCTGAAGCAGGGAATAAAGGGCGCGAATCAGGCGCTGGGTTTTCTCCTGGCCTTCGGCTCCGGCGCGGTAAGTCTCCGTAACTTTGAAGAGGGCGCTGTGGTCGGCGCTGGAAAGAGCGGAACGCAGCAGGACGAGAGCGTCGGCGCGAGCGGCGGAATAAGCTTCCACATCGAAGTTGCGGGCGCGGCCGATGGCGCCCTCGGCCAGGCGGGCCACCAGGGTGCGCTGCTTGGAAGACCACTGCGGGCGCTGGGCAGCCAAATCGCGTTCCAGGTCTTCGGCCGGAAGCGCAGCCAGGGGCAGGGTGATGCAGCGGGAGCGAATGGTGGGCAGCAGTTGCCCGGGATTTTCCGTCAGCAGGAAGAGGGTGGCAAACTCGGGCGGCTCCTCCAGCACCTTGAGCAGGGAGTTGGCGGCCTCCTTCATAAAGGCTGACTGGGTAAAGATGTAAACCCGGTGGTGGCCTTCGCCAGGACGGTAGTAGGTGGTTTCGATCACCCGGCGGATCTGGTCCACCTTGATGAGCATCTGCGGCGGATCGGGCGGGATGACCAGCACGTCGGGATGGGTCTGGACGAAGATGCGGGTCTCTCTTTTGTCGGTGTCGCGCAGACCCTCGCGGGTTTCGACGGCTTCGGCGAAGCGAGCCTCCAGGTCATCGGCTTGGGCGATACGTAGGCAGTTGGCGCAGCGGCCGCAGAAGTCGGGCAGGCCATCCGCGCCGAGCGGCTTCTCCAGGCAGTTCATGGCCTTGGCCACCATCTGCGTCAGGGTGTACTTGCCCGCGCCGCGAGGACCGGAGAGGATGAGGGCGTGGGGAAAGCGGTCGCGTGCCAGCATTTCGCGCAGGCGGCGGACGGTTTCGAGGTTGCCGTGAAAATCAGAGAAGCCCATTCAATTGACGATTGTAGATTGATGATTGACGA
>DATJEH010000063.1:0-14994 GCA_035496875.1 Terriglobales bacterium
TTCGCCCTGGCTGTGCTTCTTCCCTGCCTGTTGTCTCCGGCCTGGGCCGCGCCTTCTGCGGCCGCTGGCAAGGCTTTGCAGATTTATTTTGTGGATGTGGAGGGCGGCCAGGCGACCTTATTCGTCACTCCGGCTAAGAGCTCGCTGCTGATTGACACCGGCTGGCCGGACAAAAACGGACGCGACGCCGAGCGCATAGTGGCCGCCGCCAAAAAGGCCGGCATCAGCAAAATTGATTATGTGCTCATCACCCACTTCCACACCGACCACGTGGGTGGAGTTGCGCAACTGGCAGGGCGCATTCCTATCGGCACCTTGATTGACCATGGTCCCAACCGCGAGACAACGGAGGCCGAGACGGAAAAAGGCTGGAAGGTTTACCAACAGCTGCTGGCCAGCGGGAAATACAAGCATCTCACTGAAAAGCCAGGCGACACCCTCCCGGTTCCGGGAGTGCAAGCCACGGTGATCAGCGCCGACGGCGCGCTCATTGCGCATCCGCTTCCCGGCGCCGGCGCCCACAATACCTTCTGCAAAAGCGGCGGCCACTACCCGCCCGACCAAACGGAAAATGGGCGTTCCCTCGGTACCCTCCTGACCTTCGATAAGTTGCGCATCCTCGACCTCGGCGACCTGACCAAAGACAAGGAAGCGGAGCTGATGTGCCCCATCAACAAGCTGGGCAAGGTGGACATCTACATCGTGTCCCACCACGGCTGGAACCAAAGCAGCAGCCCGGAATTTGTGGATGCCATCGCGCCGCGCGTTTCCATCATGGACAACGGCGCTAAAAAAGGTGGCACACCTTCCACCTGGGATATTTTGAGCAAGTCGCCCGGCCTGGAAGACCTGTGGCAGTTGCATTTCTCCGATGAGGGCGGGCAGGCGCATAACGAGCCGGCACCATTCATCGCCAATCTCGACGGTCCCGACGCCGGCCATTATCTGGAATTGACGGGCTGGTCCGATGGCAGCTTTGCGGTTTACAACTCGCGCACGGGAAAGACGAAACACTATGCCGCAGCGTCATCCGGCCGCCGTTAAAGCTTGCGTTTCGCAGATAAGAGGATTCCTGACCTCCGCCCGTCCAGAGGAGACAACCCTATGAGCATCGCCCGCTTCCTTACGCTGATTGCTATTCTTCTGGTTCCCGGGATGGCCGCTTTAACAGCGAATTCCAAATCCGCGCCGGGTCTTTTGCTGGTGGCCAACAAGGGCGAACACACCCTTGGCCTGATTGATCCGAATACGGGACGCCAGACCGCCATCATTCCCGAAGGCGGGGTAACCGGCCACGAGGTGGCCGCCTCGCCTGACGGCGGCCGCGCCTTCGTTCCCATCTACGGCAACTCCGGCGTGGGCCTGCCCGGCAGCAACGGGCGCAAAATTGACGTGATTGACCTGGTCACGCGCCGCGTAGCCCACACCATTGACTTCGGCCGCGGGGTACGCCCGCACTGCGCCGTTTTCGGTCCCAAGGACGGCCTGCTCTACGTCACCATCGAGCTGGACAAGTCCGTCGCCGTCATTGACCCCAAGACTCTCAAGATTGTGGGCGGCGTTCCCACCGGCCAGCCGGAATCGCACATGCTGGCCATCAGCCCCGATGGCCGCCGTGGTTATACCGCCAATGTGGGCCCCGGTACTGTGTCGGTCCTCGATCTGGCGGCGCGCAAGACCCTCACCGTTATCCCCGTCGCCACCCACGTGCAGCGCATTTCCGTTTCGCCCGACGGCCGCTGGGTCTTCACCTCCGATACCACCCAGCCTCGCCTGGCTGTGATCAACGCCGCCAGCGATAAGGTGGACCGCTGGCTTGCTCTGCCCGGCACGGGATACGGTACGGCTTCCACTCGTGATGGAAAATGGCTGCTGGTTGCCTTGCCGGACACCAACGCGGTGGCGGTGGTTGACCTTCCCAACTTACGCGTGGTGAAGACCATCAGCGTGCCTGCGGCTCCGCAGGAGGTCATCATCCGCCCCGATGGCAAGGTGGCGTACGTTTCCTGTGACCGCAGCCATCAGGTGGCCGCAATTCAGACCGGGGACTGGAGTGTGAATCTGATCGGCGCGGGCAAAGGCGTGGATGGCCTCGCCTGGGCCAAATAGAAAGGCCGTGGCCGGCGAGCAACCGGCCCGCCGGTGGCACTATTTCTGAGGGGCGGGCTTGGGCGCCGGGTTGGTTACCGGCGGCGTGGTCTTAACCGGCTGGGTTTTGGTCTGCGAAGGCTTCAAGCTTTCCAAAACCGACCCGCTGCGGTGGCGCGAGGCATAAACCGAAAGCGTGATCGAGGTCACCATGAAAAGGACCGCCGACCAGGTCGTCGCCTTGCCCAGCAAGGTGGAGGAACCGCGGGGACCGAAAGCGGTCTGGCTGCCCATGCCGCCAAAGGCGGAGGCGACGTCGCCAGCGTTGCCGCTCTGCAGCAGCACCACGATGATGATGAAGAAGCAAACCACAATGTGAATCAGCGTGACAAATGTAACCATGAGTTAATGGCTCGCCGGACGCCCGGACTACCCTTTCTCCGAATGGTGCGGAAGGGGGGATTTGAACCCCCACGCCTTTCGGCGCCACCCCCTCAAGATGGTGTGTCTGCCAGTTCCACCACTTCCGCACTGGCCAAGAATATCGTGAGGTCGGATCAATTATAACAAGCAATTAGCACTTGGCACTTGGCATTCAGGCCTTGAGCCGGGGGAGATGGAAAAAGCACTGCTCAAACGCCTCGAAATCGAGATATGCCGGTGGCTGGCCAAATGCTAAATACTGATTGCGTTTTCAGTACTTCACAATCGCCGCGAACGATTTGGGATCGAGGCTGGCGCCGCCCACCAGGGCGCCGTCAATTTCCCCCTGCGACATCAGGGCCTTGGCGTTGTCCGGCTTGACGCTGCCGCCATAGAGGATGCGCAGGTTGCGGGCAAGCTCGTCGCCCAGGGCCTTGGCAGCCTGCTGGCGGATGAGGCGGTGGGCGTCGGTGGCCAGCTCCGGCGTGGCGGTGCGCCCGGTGCCGATGGCCCACACGGGTTCGTAAGCCACAACCAGGCGCGCAGCTTTTTCGCCGGAGATGGTACGGAAAGCGCGGGTGCACTGGCGGCGCAAAACCTCCTCGGTAAGGCCGGCCTCGCGCTCCTGAATGACTTCGCCGACGCAGACGATGGGCGTAAGCCCGGCCTCCAGCGCGCGCTCCAGCTTTTTGTTCACCGTATCGTCGGTTTCACCGAAGTACTGGCGGCGCTCGGAGTGGCCAATGATGACGTGGGTGCAGCCGCAGGCCAGCAACATGGCGGCTGAGACTTCGCCGGTAAAGGCGCCCTCTTTCTCCCAGTACATGTTTTGCCCGCCGACGGCGATGTTGGAGCCCTGCAACGCCTCGACCGCCGCGGGGATGCAGACGAAGGGTGGGCACACCGCGATTTCGTCTCGGGTATGGCTGGCGACCAGCGGCAGAAAAGCGCGGAAGAAGTCACGTGCCTGGTCGGGTGTTTTGTACATCTTCCAGTTGGCGGCGATCAGTTTTTTGCGTGGCATGGATTCTGGATTTCAGGGGCTAAAGCCCGCGTCAGTTTTCGCGCCATATTCCCCGGGCTAAAGTCCGGGGCTTCCACGGTGGGTTTATTCTTCATCCCACTCAAGCCAAAGACAGGCTTGAGTGGGGCACCCATCGGTTTTCCCACTTGAGCCAACAGCAGGCTTGAGTGGGCTCCCGTCCACCCGTGCGATTTTACGGGGCGACGGTCAGAGCTTCTACCCCGGGCAGCTTTTTGCCTTCCATAAACTCGAGCGAAGCGCCGCCGCCGGTGGAGATATGGGTGATGCGGTCGGCCACCCCGGCGTCGTGAACGGCGGAAACCGTGTCGCCACCGCCCACAATGGAAGTCGCGCCCACATTCTCGGCCACGGCGTGGGCGATGCGCCTGGTGCCGTGGGAGAAGGGTTCCACTTCGAAGACGCCCACGGGCCCGTTCCAGACAATGGTGCGGGCGCGGGAGATTTCCGGGGTAAACAGCTCCACCGTTTTGGGGCCGATGTCGAGCGCCATCTGGTCGGCGGGAATCTCGGTGACGGTGCGGGTGACCGCCGTGGGGTCAATCTTCTGCGCCACCACGTGATCCACGGGCAGCAGGAACTTCATGCCCTTGGCTTGGGCGTCCTTCAAGATCTGGCGTGCCAGGTCGAGCTTATCTTCTTCCACCAGCGACTTGCCCACCGGCTGGCCCTGAGCCTTGAGGAGGGTGTAGGCCATGCCGCCGCCGATGAGCAAGGCGTCCACTTTGTTCATGAGGTTGCGGATGACGGCGATTTTGTCGCTCACCTTGGCGCCGCCCAGAATAGCCACGAAGGGATGCTGCGGGTGCTGCATGGCGCGGCCCAGGTATTCCAGTTCCTTTTCCATGAGCAGGCCGGCGGCGGATTTGTGCAAGAACTTGGTGATGCCCACGGTGGAGGCATGGGCGCGGTGGGCGGTGCCGAAGGCGTCATTCACGTAGAAATCGGCCAGGTGCGCCAGTTGGCGGGAGAACTTTTCGTCGTTGGCTTCTTCCTCGGGATGGAAGCGCAGGTTCTCCAGCAGCAAGGTCTGGCCCTTCTCCAGCTTGCCCGCCATTTCCTCGGCCTGAATGCCGACGCAATCGGTGGAGAAGCCGACATTCTCGCCGCGCCCTAATTGGGCATCCAGCAACATGCGCAGACGCTCGGCCACCGGGCGCAGGCTCATGCGCGGGTTGACCTTGCCCTTGGGCCGGCCCAGGTGCGAAGCCAGAATCAGCCGCGCCCCGTGCCGCAGCGCGTACTCGATGGTGGGAAGAGTTTCACGAATGCGCGTGTCATCGAGCACGCCGCCATCCTCGGACAAGGGCACGTTGAAATCCACACGCATGAAGATGCGGTGGTCGTTCAAGGGCAGGTCGCGGATGGATAGTTTGCCGATGCCTTCACGGTGCAGAACAGCTTGCCGATGAGTGCTCACAGCGGACTCCTTGGGGAGCGCCTCGCCGATCTGGCGCGGGCGCATTCAGGTTTAAGCACCAGGTCCCTCGACTCCGCGCTTCCTCTCCCGCAAAGCAGGATCAGCCGCGCTCGCTCGGATGACACACGAAAAAGAGGACTGCTGGGGCGGGGCTTCAGCCGCCCTTTTAAGTCACCTACAGGCCCTTGCTGCCGATGAAGTTAATAAGGTCGCGCACGCGGCACGAATATCCCCATTCGTTGTCGTACCAGGAGATGACCTTCACCAAGTTGCCGCCGATGACGCGGGTCATGGGCGCATCCACAATGGAGGAGCGGGAATCGCCGCGGTAGTCCATGGAGACCAGTTCCGCGTCCTCATAGCCCAGGTAGCCCTTGAGCGGGGCGGAAGAGGAGGCCTGCTTCATGGCGGCGTTCACCTCCTCGGCCGTGGTCTTCTTCTCCACCCAGGCCACCAGGTCCACCACCGAGACATTGGGGGTGGGCACGCGCATGGCAAAGCCGTCCAGCTTGCCTTTCAGTTCCGGAATCACCAGGTGCAGCGCCTTGGCGGCGCCGGTGGAGGTGGGAATCATGCTCAGAGCGGCGGCGCGGGCACGGCGCAGGTCCTTGTGCGGGAAATCCAGGATGACCTGGTCGTTGGTGTAGGAGTGGATGGTGGTCATGCTTCCGCTGACGATCTTGAAGGAGTCATTCACCACCTTGGCAATGGGCGCCAGACAGTTGGTGGTGCAGGAAGCGTTGGAAATAATGCTGTGTTTAGCGGGATCGTAAACCTGCTGGTTCACCCCCAGCACGAGGGTGACGTCCTCGTTCTTGGCGGGGGCGGAGATAATAACCTTCTTCACCGGACCACGCAGATGCTTTTTGGCGTCCTCGGCGTTGGTGAAGCGCCCGGTGGATTCCAGCACCACCTGCGCGCCCACCGAGTCCCAGGGCAGCTTGGCCGGATCTTTTTCCGCAAACACGCGGAAGCTGCGGCCGTCCACGCGAATGCAGTCGGCGCCGGCGCTGATGTCGTTGCTCAGGTTGCCCAGGATGGAATCGTACTTCAGCAGGTGGGCCAGGGTTTTGGGATCGGTAAGGTCGTTGACCGCCACAAATTCGATGTTGCGGTCATTGAGGGCGGCGCGCAGCACGTTGCGCCCGATGCGCCCGAATCCGTTGATCCCTACTTTGATTGCCATATTGCCTCCGTATGAGTGCGAAATAAAGGAATGTTGCGGGCCGATTGGATAACCAAAAATCGTACCATCCGCGTTGGCGCAGGAGCAAATGCGGAACCCGCCACCGAGACGCGGAGGCAGATTTTTACAATTGTTATCATGGCGCGGCGAAGGACCTGCTCTTCCGGCGGAGTGCTGGATTATGGTAGCGCGGCCAGTTCAGGGCACACCCTAGCCCGCGATGGCGTGTATTAGTAAGCACGAGAGCAGCACAATACGTTGCCGATAAAGCGAGGGATGTGTTACAAGGCGGAGCATGGGCAAGTGGATACGTGAGCGCATGCGTCGCCGCCGGAAAGGCGCGGGCAGCAGTGCGGGGCAGGAGCAAAATCCGCCACCCTTGCAGCCCAATTTCATAACTGACCAGTTGCCGCCGCGCGTGGCGGAAGCGGAGGAGAAGGCGGCAGTGGAAGCGGAAGCAGCGGCGGCCGCTTCCGAAGCTGAGCCTACGGCCGAAGGCGTGTCCAAGACCCGCGAAGGCCAGCGCCCTGCCGCCAAGAGACGTCGCCGCAGGGGACGTCGCGGCCGGGGCGGCCGGAGCCCTGCAGCCGCCACTTCCGCCAGTCCCTTGCAGCCGGCGTACCCGGAGCCGGGCGAAGCCCCGCCGCCCGCGGTCGAGCCGCCTCCGCAGGCTGCCGAACCGGAAACGCCTCCTGTGCCGCGCGGGCGTCACGCCGCTCAAGCGCGAAAACCAAAGGGCGTGGTGGTGCTGGCCATCGGTTTGCCTGGTTCCGGTAAGAGCACCTGGTTCAAGCGGCGGGGCGCGGTGCCCCTCTCCAGCGATGTGATCCGCTCCATGCTGTTTGACGATGTGACCGAGCAGCGCTTCCAGGATCTGGTGTTCTCCACCCTGCGCTCGCTGCTGCGCGCCCGCCTGGTGGCTCGCATGGCCTTGAATTATGTGGATGCGACCAACCTCTCGCCCCACGACCGCCGCGGCTGGATCAAGATGGCGCACGATTTCGGCTACGAAGTGCAGGCGGTGTTTTTCGATGTGCCCACGGAAGTGTGCATGGAACGCAACGCGCGCCGCAATCGCGTAGTGCCGGAAGAGGTGATGCAGCGCATGGCCGGCAAGCTGAAGCCTCCCAAGTTCGAAGAAGGCTTCTCCAAGATCACCGTGGTGCGGGTGAAGCGGGCGCTGGATGGCAGCCCGGCTGATGCGGAGGCGCAGGAGATTTAAACGCGCTGCAAACGCACAGCAGTGAAACCCCGCGTTAAGCCTGCTTCGACTCATCCTCAAGCCCCGGGTTGGCATCAGAACAGTGGGCGCGCTGCCCTCATTCCTCCGGGGCTTTAGCATGTCTGCACTCACCACCATTCGTTCTGAACGTGGCCGATACGTTTTTGACACCGGCGCGGTGGCAGTCGCCCTGCTGCTGATGTTCCTGAGCGGTTGCGGGGGGTCGAACGGCACGGCCAGTTCTCCGACACCCGGGTTCTCCAATATCCAGCTGACCCGGATTGCCACGGGACTTAGCGCTCCGCTCGACCTGCAGCAGCCGGATGACAACACCGGCCGCCTCTTCGTGGTTGAGCAAGGAGGCACGGTGCGCATCGTGCAAAATGGCGCGCTGCTGCCGGGCGCTTTTCTGGATATCACGGCCAGGGTCCACATGGAGGGAGAAAGCGGGCTCCTGGGCCTGGCATTTCATCCCCATTACACGCAGGACCCGCGTTTCTTTGTGAACTACGTCCGCAAGCTGGCGAGCGGCCAACTGCAAACCGTAATCGCTGAATTTCGCCCTTCCGCTGCCGATACCAACCGCGCCGATGCCGCCAGCGAGCGCCAGCTGCTGGTGGTAGACCAGCCGTTCTCGAATCACAAAGCCGGGCAGCTGGTTTTCGGTGCGGACGGCTATCTCTATTTCGGCCTGGGCGACGGCGGAAGCGGCGGCGATCCTTTTGGAAATGGTCAGAACCTGCAGACCCTGCTGGGTAAGATGCTGCGCATTGACGTGGATTCCCCTCACGGCGCGGGCCTGGCCTATGCTATTCCGCCCGACAATCCTTTCGCCGGGGGAGGCGGCCGGCCGGAGATCTGGGCTTATGGCCTGCGCAATCCCTGGCGCTTTTCTTTTGATCGTCCCAGCGGGCGCATGTTCATCGCGGACGTGGGCCAGAACCGTTACGAGGAGGTGGACCTGGGGCACAAGGGCGCCAATTACGGCTGGAACATCATGGAGGGACTGCACTGCTTTAATCCGCCCAGCGGCTGCGACCAGAGCGGGCTCACCCTGCCCATTGCCGAATACGACCACAGCGTCGGCGAAGCGATCATTGGCGGCTATCTCTACCGGGGAGCCATTGCTCAACTGCAGGGGAAGTACGTCTTCGCTGACCTGACCGGCAAGGTCTTTACCCTGACCGAGGGTCCGCCTGGAACCTGGACTCGCGCCCCGCTGCTTTCGCCGGGCACAGAGATCAGTGCTCTGGGGCGGGACGGGGCCGGGGAACTATATGTCGTCGAAATCAGCAACGGCAGCCTGATGAAGTTGGTGGCGGAGTAGGCGCGGGCTGGCCCAGTTGCTGAGGGCGCCGCCTCGGGCGTGTGTCCCCGCCCACGGTGTATCCGCCGCACCACGCCTGATGCGGCCCGAAGTCTCCTAACTCGCCTGCCCTCAACGTTCTCTCTTTGGCCGCTGCTTTGCCATCTGCTGAGCGGACCCAAGGAGGGACCGAATATGAAGCCAGCAACCAATGCATTGTCAGTTCGCAACCGCCGGGCGGTGATTCTGCTCGGCACCCTCGCCGCCCTGGTGGCGACGCTCGCCTGCTCCAGCAAGCCCGGGAAACAGGCGGTGAGTTCACCTGTTTCGCAAAACGCAACCCTGAAGCCGGTGGCGCTTTCCACCGTGGTGCCGGTGGTCTCGCAACCCGCGTCGGAATCGGTAAGGGCAAAGAGGACTGACCCGGTCAAAGGCGGCAGCTTCCGCAGCCGGGACTACGGAGTCTCGTTCCACTATCCCTGGCAGTACGCTTTCCTGAACGCGCGCGCGGTGGCCAACGGCGATGCCGCGCTCAAGCCGAAGTCCGATGGCCACGACGGGCAGTTCACCCTGGCGCGGGTGGAAATCCCGCAGGGTTTTTATCCTGGCACCGATTTCGAAAGCGGCTACTTCACCCTCAGCCTGAACGAGAACCTGAATGAGCAGGAATGCCAGCAGACGCTCAGCCCGGCCAAGGACGCCAAGCTGGACACCGTTTCTATTCAGGGAGAGGACTTCCACTGGATTGAAACTTCCAGCTCCGGCCACGGCCAGACTTCGACGGTTCGGAACTACGTGGCGTTCGAGAATGGAACCTGCTACGAAGTGGAAATGGGTGTGAAGACGGCGAACCAGGATGGAATGGCCAGGGAACTGGATCCGGAGCTGGTCATGAGCCGGCTGGATTCCATTCTGCAGACGGTGAAGGTAGTGCCCGCTACCGAGCAGCCCGCTCCGGCGGTGGTGGAAAACTCGGCCCCGGTGGTCGCGCCCTCAACTTCGCCCAAGTGATGCCGCGTTTTCTCCCCCCGGCGGCCCGTGCCCCTGTTGAGCCTAAACTCAGCGGGGGCGCTCGCCATTGTCCTCAGCGGGTAAAGCCGCGGGTGTTGGCGGTGCTTGCGGACGGCCTAAAGGCCGTCCCTTTCAAGGCAGCCGCTTGATCAAAGGCACGAGAGCCATGGAACGAAGAACTACCTTTTTCCCAGCTCCGACTTGGAACGCAGCAGCTCCAGCACGTGGGCCCGGCTCAGGATTCCGGCCATGTGTCCTTCTGACATCACCGGCAGCTGGTTCACGTCCTCCCGCCCCATAATCTCCAGGGCGTTCATCACCGGCGTATCGGGGGTGACGGAGTGAATCTTTTCCAGCGGCTTCATGGCCGCCTGCACGCTGGTAACACTCCAATCGTCCCGCGGCACCTGCCGCACTTCCGCGGGCGTAATCAAGCCCAGAGGGCGCCCGTTGTCGGCCACGATGAAGCACCGGCGTCCGGTGCGGAGCAGAAAATGGTCCACAAAATCCTGCAGCGAAATATGACCCTCAACCGTGGCGCAATCCCCCGACATTACCTGGCTCACGTTCACGCCCTCAAGCGCATGGGTAGCCATAATCTGCATGTAGCTGGCGCCGGCCGCGTTCATCAGGAACCAGCCGATAAACGCCAGCCACAGGCCGTTGAATCCGGCTCCGCCAAAAAACTCTAAAATGCCGTAGACGATGAACCCAATCCCCACCAATTGCCCGATGCGGGCGGCGATGCGAGTGGAGCGGTCGGCGCTCCTGGTGATTCCCCAGATGATGGCGCGCAGCACCCGGCCGCCATCGAGCGGGAAGCCGGGAATCATGTTGAACGCGCCCAGCAGAACGTTCACGTAGCCGAGCGACACCAGAATCGCCTGGCCCGGGGTTGCCGGCTTGGAGCCCCAACTCCATCCTGCAAGTATGGCCAGCCCGAAAAGCGCGCAGCCGATGACAAAGCTGGTGAGCGGCCCCACGATGCCCATCCAGAATTCCGTGCTGGCGCGGGTGGGCTCCTTTTCGATCTGCGCCATGCCGCCCAGGGCAAACAGCGTGATTTTGTGAATGGGCAGTCCCCGCGCTTTTGCCACCAGCGCGTGTGAGAGCTCATGGGCAAACAGGAAAACGAAGAACAACACGCCGGCAATAATGGAAATTCCCCAAACTACCGCGGTGCTCCATTCCGGGTGGATGCCGTGGAAGTAGTCGGCTGCGGAAAAGGCAATCAGCACCGCGATGATGAGCCAGCTGTAGTGCAGGCCCAGTTCCACTCCGAACACCCGGGCCAGCTTGATTTGCGCTCGCACCTTTCCGCCTCCCTTGCCAAGTGCTCAAGGCCCTACACCCTTATGATGCGGCGGGGGAATAGTTGGGAGCAAGTTGAGGGAGAATGGGCATAGCCGCGGTGATAGATTTTGAATTACTCCAGGCGGCAACTCTGCATCTAAAATGAACGAAATCCCTTCTTCAAGTGGCGAGGTATTTATGAGGAGAGCTTTGACTGCGGCAGCCGTGGTTGTGCTGGGATGGGTGGCGCTGGCGGGCGCCATAGTTCCCCCTGCCCAGTCCCCTAATACACCCGTGGCTCGCATCACCCAGGGGCCCAGCATCGAGTATGCCGATGACCAGTTCGCCGTGGTCACCTGGACCACCGACGTGCCCACCGAATCGCGGGTTTACTACGGCAGCAGCGAAAAGAACCTGACCCAGGTCTCGGAGAACCGCAACAGCCGGACGTTCCATCGGCTCGACCTGCAGAACCTGCAGGCTTCCACCACGTATTATTTCCGCATTGATAATGGAACAACTTCCACGCTGGCGACCAACAGCTTTCAAACCGTGGCCACCGGGGCCAACGCCGAACGCGACCTGCAGCCTGCGCGGCTCAACCAGCCGGTGGCGGCGGCGATCACCAAAGGCCCCGGCATCCAGTACGCCGACGACACCTCCGCCGTCATTACCTGGTCTACCAGCACTGCTTCGCCCAGCAAGGTGTATTACGGGACCAGCCAGGGAGCGCTCTCGCAAACCGCGGAGGAACCGGGCGCCAATACCTATCACCGGGTGCATTTATCCGGGTTGCAGGCCGGCAGCACTTATTTTTTCCAGGTGGATACGGGGCAAAACACGCGCAACCAGGAAGCCCGCTTCCAGACCGTGGCGGCGGGAGCGCAGCCGGTTTTCGATCAATCGCCACAGGCGCTCGCCTCAGCCGCTCCCCAGTTGCAGAACCGTCCAGCGGCTTCCGCGTCCACTTCGGCGGCCCATCCGGCGGCTGCGCAGCTGACCGTACCCGCGGGCACGGAAATTGACGCCACCCTGCAGGACGCACTCTCCAGCAAGAGCGCCAAGACCGGCGACACTTTCACCGCCGTGGTGGCGCAGCCGGTGCGCGCCGGCAATGGCGCGGTTGCCATTCCCGCCGGCACCGTCATCAACGGGGAAGTTACCGAATCCGAGCAGGGGAAGACGCTGCCCATGGTGCGCGGCAAAGGACGGCTGGCGTTCCGTTTTAAGGACATGACTCTGCCCAGTCACCGCTCTTTCCCGCTGGAAGCCACGCTGCTCTCCGTGCACGACAAGAAGGCGGGCAGCGAGGGGGAAGTCACCTCCAGCACCGGGGGCAAAACCGTAGCCAAAGATGTGGGAATTGGCGCCGGCCTGGGTACGGTGGCGGGTTTGATTTTCGGCAGCGCCTTGAAGGGATTGGCGATTGGCGCCATCGCCGGGGGCGGCTATGTGCTGGCTACGCAGGGCAAGGACGTAGAAATTCCGGCTCAGTCGGGCATGAAGTTGCGCCTGGACCAGGCCCTGAGCATTCCGGCGGGCGCGGTTCCGGCCGCTCCGGCGCCTTAGCGATGAGTCCCAAAAGCTTTCACTACAGAGGAGGGAAAAAAGGCAGAGGAAGATTTTGGAAAGTGGAGGATTGATTTCGGCGGAGTGGAAGGCCAAGGCTGTCAAGAGGAGCGGCCTGTGAAATCGGGTGCAAGTTGTTCCTAAGACAGGACAAAGGCGAGGAGGCGGAAGTCCCGGAATAGGGCGTGAATTTGCTATCCTGAAAATAGAGAGCAGAAGCCGGGGGATACGCCGAGAGAGCGTGTCCCCTTTTTGTTTTGCCAGCAGGAGGGCGGGGGCCCCCGCGTGGGAAGCCGGCAAGGGGAGACATGGACCCGCGGGATTGGCAGGGGAGCGAGAAGACTATGGCGAAGATACGCCGCCGAACAGGGCGGCTTTTTTGCTGGCTGCTGGTGATGGCGGCCATGAGCGCGCGCGGCAGCACGCCGGCAATGACGACGATCAATGATGTGCTGTACCGGGCGGATGGGAGCCCGGCGCGAGGCACGCTGCTGATTTCCTGGCCGGCATTTACCACAGCGGACAATAAGCCGGTAGCGGCGGGAACCATGGACGTCGCCCTGGGAGCCAACGGGGAGGTGCGGGTTGAGCTGGCGCCGAACGCGGGAGGAAATCCGGCAGGAACGTACTACAAAGTGGTGCTCAAACTGGATGATGGGACGACGGACACGGAGTACTGGGTGGTGCCGGCGAGTTCGCCAGCGGGGATAGCAGCGATACGCAGCCGGCTGGCGCCGAGTTCGATGGCGGTACAGATGGTCACGCGGGAGTATGTGGAGAGCGTGGCGGCGGGGAAAGCGAACGACGCGGCGGTGGTGCACCGGGAGGGGAGCGAAGTCATCAGCGGTATCAAGCAGTTCACAGCGGCACCCAGCGTGCCAGCCCCGGTAGAGAACGCGGATGTGGTGAACAAGGCATACGTGGACGCAGCGGTGATAAATGTGGGAGAGGGCTCGTACGTAAAGAAGAATGGCGATGCCATGACGGGGCCGCTGACCCTGGCCGCTGACCCGACGGCGCCGCTGCAGGCGAGCACGCGGCACTATGTAGATGTGACGGCGGCGGGGCTGGTGCCGAATACGGCGCTGAGCACGACCCCTTCGGCGGGGCTGGTGCCACAAGCGGGGAGCAGCCCGGTGCTGGACCTGGGATGGCTGGGCAACTCGGCGGGAAGCGGCGACCAGCTGCTGGGCAAAACGGGAGGCAGCAGCGGGTCGGCATCATGGTGGTCCCTGCCCACCACGGGCACAAACGGATGTTCGGGAACCGGCGACAAGCTGCTCTACAACTCCATGAGTCATGCGTTGACCTGCGGAAGCGACCAGACAGGAGGAGGGGGTGGGGTGAGCTGGCCGCTGCTGCCGCCGAACGACAACCTTTCCGATATTGGCGATGGCACGCACCGGCTGCGTACGGTGTTCGCAGGGACTTCGGTGAGCACGCCCAAGATTACGGGGATCAGCGACAGCACGGTGGTGAGCAATCTAAATTCCGACCTGCTGGACGGCAAACACGCAAGTGATTTCCTGAGCTCAATATCGGCGCTGACGGCAAGCACGCTGGGCGGGGTGAAGGGCACAGGCAGCGGGCTGGTGTGCAGCGGGAGCGACAAGATGACGGGGTTTGGGGCGGATGGAGCCATGCAATGCGGTCCGGACCAGAGCACGACGGCGAGCTGGCCGCTTTTGCCGCCGAATGACAACCTGTCAGACATCGGCGACAGCACACACGAACTCCGCAACGTGTATGTGGGAACATCAGTGGCGGTGGCGGGAGGAGGGGCGGGAACGCTGACCATTAAAGCGAGCCCGAGCACGCTGGACATCGGAGTGCCGGGAAAGGCGCTGCGGCTGGGCACGTTTACGGCGGGGACGAGCGGGGCGCCAGCGGACGCGAATTTTCAGATATTCAGCAATTCGGCCTCATCGTTCAAGGGTAACTTGTATTTTGACGCGGGCAACGATGCGGCCTCGTCGGTGAACTTCCGCATCGGGCAGGGCGGGACGGTAGTGAGCCGGCTCTCGATTGCGAACAATGGGGCGGCAACGTTCGCCAACGGCGATGTGACCATCTCCGGGGCCTACAAGCTAAACACGCCGAAGATAGCGGGGGTGACGGACACGGGAGTGGTGGCGAATCTGAACAGCGACCTGGTGGATGGAAAGCACGCCAGCGCGTTTGCGCCGGGCGGGTTCAGCAGCGTGGCCTATTCGTTGACGCCGAGCTTCGACGCGGGAACGGCGAGCACGTTCAAGATGACACTGACGGGAGATGTGACGAGTTCGACGCTGGCCAATGCGGCGGCCGGACAGATGATGAGCTTTGTACTGTGCCAGGATGGGGCGGGGAACCATAACTTCGCGTGGCCCAGCAACGTGAAGGGCGGGATGGCGGTGGGGCTGCAGCCGGGCAAGTGCTCAGCCCAGGCGTTTGT
>DATJEH010000064.1:0-55585 GCA_035496875.1 Terriglobales bacterium
AGAAGTTAGTGGTTCACAACATTATCAATCAATATTCTTCAATGCTTGACATTCTCGAGGGCTACGCATTCGGTCAGGATTTGTACATTCGATCGCAGGCTTGCGTGCCGTTAAGCGAGATGGCAGTTCGGCGGCAACACAGGCTTCCTGACGGAACTAGGTTTATGCCTGAGAGTATTGCTGAACGGATCACGTCAATAGCGATGCGAATGCTCCGGAATGCCGCAAGAAATCCTGCGCTCCTCGATGATGTCAGCAGCGTGCTGGGATGGATCGCCGATATGACCGAAGAGGAAGCCATCGTAGTTATAGATAGGTTAACTCCAGTTGAAGATATGAACGGTGTCCACAACAGATGTGGATTGCTACTCTATTTTTCGTTCTTTCGAGAGAGCCAGTTTCCGGAGCTGCCGCGGTTCAACTCAGAGATATTCAAGGAACGGCTGCATCGGGAACTCGGGAACGGCGAAGCCAGATTTCGAACGTCGCTCATGTGGCAAATGGCCGGAGGAGCCGAAGGAAAGACGTATCCCTTCGAGATGATCCAGCCGTACTTGGAATCATTTGTGGCCGGCCATTACTATGACAATGCTCTGTTCAATCTGCAAAGGATCTTCAATGTTTACGCCAGCAATCATCGCGACGCCCTGTGCTCCATCATGCTGACCGCCCTCCAAGGTCTGGCTGAGTACATCGCCGGGGACATTCGTTCTAGGGTTTGGAATGTTTACGACCTGCGGGAGTGTTTTGACCTTATCGCGAACAACTGCGAAGAACAGTGTGTGTTGGAAGCCGTCGCTCTCATTTTGAGGTACAGGCACAGAATTCCTGATGTCGGCTTAAATCTCGCTGGCGTTCTGGACCGATACGAATCAGCGCGCGCTCAAGGGTTACGAGCCCTCATTTAAGAATGCCTGAACGTGCCGGCGCTCGCGCCGGGACGCTCTTCGGGGCGGGTTAGGATCCATCCCTGATGTGGATAGGGACGTTGAATCTCTCCATGAACTTCTGGATCGTGTCGTCGCCAATGTACTTCTCTGGTGGCCACGCAATAGGCACTCCATCGCTTGGCCAGAATCGGCTTACAGCGGCGTTCCAGTACTGGTCAGGCCGAAGGGGAGGCAGAGGCAAACCACGGAGACGCACATCTATCCATCGTGCCGCGTGGGTTTGGAGCACGAGTTGCCCAACCACATAAGTAAAGCCGAAAAACTCAACTCCGTAAAGTGGGCCAGGTTGGTCGGGAGTCGGATAAAAACTAATGCACTTTCCACTGTAACGCTGAACGCCCTGGTACGCGCCCACCCACATCTGTACATTTGGGGGAATAATGCGAGTTTGCCGAAAGCGCTCCCGAACGGCTCTGGTATAGAATGGTTCATCTCTGTTGGCCGCGTGATCCGCGACAACCGATTTCATAAAGGCAAAAGCTGCGAGAAGCCCAACACCGGTTGGCAGCAAACAAACACTTGCGCCGCTGATAATCAGTTCGGCGAATGATTGTTTTACCTGGTTGGTTACATCACTCATCCAGGTATTGTTGCAGTTCTCGCAGACCACTGGCAGCTTTTCCTTTAGCACGCGCGCAGGGTACTCTCTGAATGGCTCAACCGGAGATCGCTGCTGCCGCACCCTGAACTTCTTCACTGGCAGTGCGCGATTCAGCCAATCGTCCCAAATGTGTTCCCCGCCATGCTCCACCGCGTCTTCGGAACAGAAGGCGCATTTTGCCGCCATAGATTCGAGAGTAACGCAGCAAATGGTCTATGTTCCATCCGAAAAATCAGCGTTGCGATTCGGGGCCGCGACTACCCCTGCCGCGAATCAGACCGGTTTCCACCAACTGTAAGTTGCTGTAAACACGGTAGTTGACGCCCCAGCTCAATCCCTACTTGATCACTTGGGTATACGCTCCCACGAAAACGGGTATTCTCGATAGTGGTGGTAGTTGTTGGCCACCCAGGAGCAAATTGACATGTCGAATGAGATCACGCCGCGCGAAGCAGCCCAGGAGTTGAACGTCGGGCTGGATCGCGTCTACCGACTGCTGTACTCGGGTAAGCTTCAAGCCCGCCGGGACGAGGACGGCTGGCACATTCCCGTCGCGTCGATTCAGTCGCGGAAACAGTCGTTAGCTGCAGTAGCTGTAGCGCGCTAGTCGCAGAAATAAAACGACCCAAACACGCGCCGAAATCGCGGGCTTGCGCGACGGTAAAAAGTTTTGGCCCAATGTGTTATTAGCACGTTGAGCCAAATTCTAAATCGCAACTTGGAGCTGCTACCAACAGCTCAGAATGTGGAGATGTTCCAGATGAACAACATTGTATCAGCAAAATCAATCGATGGTCAACCTGCGGCGCCGCCTGCGACGCCCTTCATGAAGGCCGAAGCCGTTAAACGTGCCTACCTCCCCAAATTGCACGCTCTTCTCGCGGCCTACGACCGCGACATCTCCGCGGCTTTGGCCGGCCTGCAGGACAATGAGTACCGTCTCGCCGAGCAGAAGGGTTACCGTTGGCGCTTGACTCGCGGTTCCCGCGACTATTTCAGGCCGTGGAATGACTGAAAGAGGCGCGAGGAAACGCGTTTCGGAAGTGCCAACCCTGCCCATTCCCGGCAAACCGACGATGGTTGGCTCCGAACGGCGCGAAAAGTGTGCGCGGTGAGAAAAAGAAGCAGGCCTGCGCCGCCTACGCGTTCTGACCCAAACACGGGGATTTCGTGAGTAGTGGTAAAATAGTAAATGCTTGGCGAACGTCGAACGACGTACAACGTTTAACCCAAGCGGACATCAGCTGCGTTCGCTGCGGCGCCTTCAACGCGGAGCCGAACGGGTTTCGAGCAAAGAGGCTCAACCTCAGTAAGTCGCGGGCAATTGAGCGAGCGGAAAGAAACCGGAAGTACGGCTTGTAACGAGTGTACTATTCCGGTTCATTTTCCGCTCGCTTTTTGTTTTGGGGGCGGCGAGGCGGAAAGGAGGAGCCAAAGACAAATGCGATTGACTCGTGACGAAAAGCGCAAAATCTCAGAACTGTTTAGGAAGCTCGGCAAGAAGGGTGGAATCGCCCGAGCCATGAAGCTCAGCCCGGAGCAGAAGCGCGACATTGCTTATCGCGCTGCGCTTAAACGCTGGGTTACAGAAGTACAAGGGCAGGGATAGAAAGCAAAGGCTTAGGAACAAAATGAAAATGACAGAAGATCCAGCAATCAACTCGCTCGCCGACTTTCGCACAGACAGTCTTGCTCTCGCCGCATATATTGTCGCAGCGAAGCTTTTACCTTTGGCAACGATCGAAATCGACCCATCTCGCCGTTTCGCTTCGTTCGTTTTTCGCGATCTCGCACATCGCGGGTCAGAGCTGCAGGCACAATTTCTATCGGGTCAGGCGATGGTCGATGCCAACTTGTATCACCATCAACTACGAACTCTGCGTCGTGAAATCGACGACCGTCTGAGCCGCGGCGGAAACACCGGCCAAATTCAAGATTCAGGAGCCTCAAATGGAAAACGTCAACGCTAACAATCAGACAGGGGAGACCGCTGCCGCGAGCCCCATCATACAGGCAGATGGGGCTGGCGAGAACGGTCGCAGCAAGCACTCAAGGAAGACATCATCGGGCTCGCAACGCAATGCGAGGAAGGGCAAACCCTCATCCAGAAAACGCAATAAAGCGACAACTCTTGTCGGGAAGAATCATCCGGAAGGGCAAAACGAAGCTGAGCCCACCAAAAGCGAGGATGCTCCTGCGGATAAGGACAAGAAGACAAAAAAGTCAGACCGCGATGACCACACTAAATCGCGGACTCAAAAAGAGCAGCGCGAAGCTGAGCTGTACGCTCACGATGTTCGGACCGGAATTGTTGATAAGCAAAGAGGAAGTTACTTGCGGGATGAAAATGGCGATTATCACGTTCTTCTCCCAGGCTATCGCGTTGCTCTCAACCTCGACAAGAACAACTATCTCCTTAACGCTCTGCTGCTTAAGGGCGCTCACATTACCCTTGCAGCTCCGGTGGCAAAGGCGGTCATTTACAACTTGCTCGAATACGCTCGTCAGTCCGCTGGCGACTTCAAGCTCCGCTACTTCTCTGCGATGTCGAAGGATCGAAAGCGACTCTATGTCCCGGTAGCCGGCCCAAAGGGCAAAACCGACATCTCGCAGCTCCTGCAGATCAGCGCAGAGGGTATACAGCGCGTCGATAATGGGAGCAACGCCGATAAAATCTGGCTTGAGCATCCTGAAGGCAATCCGTTCGCCTACGATCCCGCCAAGGCCAAGAAAGGTTTGGAGCTGCTTGAGTCGCTGATCGTGAACAAGCTGACTGTGCGATCGCCAGAGATGGCTTGGTTTTGTGTCATGCAGGGCGTGTTATTCGTTTTCGTCCGCGATCAGTACAACGACCGGATGATCCTGCTCTTCATCGGCTCCACGCAGAGCGGAAAAAGCTCAGGTGCTAGATGGGAATCCGTGCTGCTTGGGTTCGACAATTTGAAGTCGGACTATAAGTGCGCGGCGTTCGACCAGGCCGGCGACATCGGCGCATTTTTCTTTGACAACAAGGAACAGCATAATCTAGCTGGCTGTATGCAGGACAAGCTGCTCGCGTTAAGCACTGGTGGTGAAACTGGCCGTGGTACGCCCACTGGGCAGCTTCGGCGCGGTAGCTCGACTCGACCTGTTGGAGTCATCACCAGCATTGAAGGGCCAACACTGACTGAACTCCGAAACCGCACGGTGCCGGTTGAGTTTTACTTGAGCGTGGAGCAGATGAGTAAATTCGAGCCCGATAAACACAAGATGCTGATTGAGGAACACCGCGACGCGATCCTCTCGGGCGTCGTGGCAGTCCTGCAGCGGTTCATGCAGAACGACGCTGAGGATACGGTTGACGTGTCAGCTGTTCCCAATGACGTGGCTCGCGTCCAGTCGAACTACCGAGCAAATCGCCGCTTGCTTCGCGCTTTTGCAGAAGTCGCGGAAAAGCCGGCTGGCTGGGCTGAAAACATCATCCGCGGGTGGGATAGCCAGATGTCGTCTCCTGCCGCCACAGTCAATGAGGGATTGGCTTATGTGGTGAAGCAGTCACTTGACGAGATGGCTGCTGGTAGTGGAGATGTGCTCGACACTACTCCGAAGGGTCTGATCTCTCGTCCCGTCGAGGTATTGAACTCCATCTTTTTCAGACAGCAGGCCGGCAAGCTCTACGTCACCCAGACCATCGCGCTCTTCGAGCATATGAAGCAGAAGAACCGCAACGGAACTCTTGGTACCTGGCAGGCGCTGAACGCCAGGCTCTCCGAAGTTAACAGCAGCGATTTCATGCTCCTGCGCGAGAGCGACGAAGACGTGAAGGCCAATCCGCAGCTCGACGAGTTGCTGAAGCGCGCCAACAACGGGCGAAGGATCGCCTTCTTTGTCCCGAACGGATCATCTGGTGGGAAGTGAAGCAAGGTGATCCATCCTGGCTGTAAGTCGGTGACGCGCTCTACCCGCGTCACCACCGCGTCACCACCGCGTCACGACGACTTGCGCCTATTTAAATATCTATTTTTCTTATATATAGAGATAAACATCTTTGTGTGAGTGACGCGGTGACGCGGTTTTCTAAAAATATACCTCTCTCTAAAGAAAAAATTTGAGCTTCGCACAATGCACGAAAAATTTCTGTGTATATAGGTGTATATTCGCCAAAACCGCGTCACCGCGTCACGAAATCTTGCAACTCAGTTTCTTTGCAATTGCTTAGGCCGGTGACGCGGTGGTGTGACGTGCTTAGTGACGTGCCTTCGTCTCATGGGCCGCCTAGATTTTCCCGCCCCACCCGACATCTGGCACGTCCAGACCTGTCTCACGCACCCTTCACAACCCTTTCTGCGCCGTTTTACGCGCGCCGCAATTCCGGCAAAAGTGTTGTTTCCGGGTCCGAATCTGCCAGCGCGCTACAAGCGAATTGTGCGCGATCCTGGGGCATCGTACGAGCAGTCGTGACGTGATCCTTCGCTGGTATCGTCCACACGGTCGCAAGCTCGTTCCGTTCCCGCAAACTCCGCCCGTTCGCCGCGGCGGTATCTGGAGGCGCCGAAGGCCCGGGTCTGGACGTCTGGGCCGGCTCTGGACCATGGTCGCAAGTGCGCTCGCGCCAGAGAAAAACGCACGCGTAACCTGTACCCCGAACTGTGGCATTTCTTTCCCCACAATCCCTAACAAAACCACACAAATCTCGCTGGGCAATTTCGGCTAAGCTGCAGAAAACATTGACGAGGAAGGTGTTGCGGAATTGGAACTATGGACTCAAAATCCGCCGGTGCTTAGCACCTTGGGGGTTCAACTCCCCCTCCCGGCACCAGCACTAAGGCACCGCTTACCGGAAGCTTCCGCGTCACCGGCCGCCGATCGTCAAGAAATCCGTTTGGCGACAACACTTTTCTGAATACTCCTTTTCTCAACCTTCGGGTATAATGCCGCAACTTTTCTTGGCTTGGTAATAGTTGAGTCTGGTTTCACAAAAAGGAACTAGACGAATCGAAAGCGCACAAGCGGGCGCGCGGCGAAGCATATACGTGTGGCGCTTCTCACCTCTTTTGACGAGCGCCATTCATCCCGGGAGGCTATGTCCATGACGCGAATCCATCAGCGAGCGAGCGCCACGCAGTACGGGCGGTGCAACCAATTTTGTATTCGATGCCTGCAGGCAGCACGGTGCGTGGCCTGCGTCTTCGCGGCATTGGCGTTCCTGGTCACGCTGGCAACGGCGCAATCAAGCAGCCTGCTGAATGGCAGCGTTTCTGACCCCTCGGGCGCGAGCGTAGTCGGCGCGAAGGTTACTTTGACAGAGGCGACGACGGGGCTGCAGCGGACCACCACGAGCAACGCGACCGGGCTCTACCAGTTTCTGGATTTGCCACCCGGCACCTATCGGCTGGAGGTTATGGCCAAGGGCTTTGCGCCCTACATGGCGTCCAATGTCACCCTGGTGGTCAAAACCCCCTCCACCCTCAACGTTCATTTGCAGGTTGCGGGCGCGTCGGAATCGGTCACCGTGGAAAGCCAGGCGCCGCTGGTTAATCGCACCGATGCCTCGCTGGGCAATACCCTCGAGCAAAACCAGATTGCGGAGTTGCCCATCGCCGACCGCAATGTAGTTGAATTGCTGAGCCTGCAGCCGGGCGTGGCCTACCTGGGCAATGAACTGGATGCCGCGAAGGACACGCGCAGCGGCGCAGTGAATGGCATGCGCAGCGACCAATCCAACGTGACCCTCGACGGCATCGGGGTCAATGACCAGAACAATGGGTACGCCTTTACCAGCGTCTTGACGGTGCCGCCCGATTCGGTCCAGGAGTTCCGGGTCACCACGGCCAACGCTAATGCCGATTCCGGTTATTCCAGCGGCGCCCAGGTGGCGCTGGTGACCAAAAGCGGAACCAACAGTTTTCACGGCTCGGCCTACGAATACAACCGCAATACCATCTTCAGCGCCAACGACCCGTTTTTGAAGGGTTCCCAGCTGGCCAGTGGGCAGCCCAACCAGGCGCCCAAGCTGTTGCGCAATGTATTCGGCGCCACCTTCGGAGGGCCGATCAAGCGCAACCGGCTCTTCTTCTTTGCCAACTATGAAGGCCGTCGCGACGCTCAGGGCACCAGCGTACTGCGCGACGTGCCCAGCGCGACATTGCGAGCCGGCGATCTGGTGTACTTATGTCAGCGCAATTCAGACGGTTCCCTCGACACAGCCGCTTGTCCCGGCGGCACCGTTAACGGAGTGACCGGGGTTGCGCCCGGCTACTACGCCCTCGGCCCGGCGCAAATCCGGGCCATGGACCCGCTGGGCATCGGACCCAATCAGGCGGTCGAGAACATCCTCGGGCAGTACCCTTTGGCCAACGAAAACGCGGGTGACGGTTCGAACACGCTGGGCTATCGCTTTTCCTCCAATGCTGACTCCAGCTTCAACACCTACATCACACGCCTCGACTGGTACATCACGTCCAGCGGCTCGGAAACGCTGTTTTGGCGCGGGCAGACGCAAAACAACAGGCAGCCTGGAAAACAGCAGTTTCCCGGTCAGCCCGCGGCCACCACGCTTCTGGACGACAGCAAGGGTTCCACCGTGGGGCTCACTTCCATCCTTTCCCCCAGGCTGGTCAACGAATTTCGCTGGGGTTTCGTCCGCCAGGGAGGCCAGAACGCCGGCACGTCCAATGTTCCCGGGGTTTTTTTGAATGGCCTCGATAACCTGGTTCCTTTCACTCGCTCCACCACCACCTTTGTGCCTGTCCACCAGTTCACCGATAATGTCAACTGGACGCGGGGAAATCACACCCTGCAGTTCGGAACCGATCTGTTTTTGATCCGGGACGACCACATCAGCTACGCCAACTCGTTCTCCGACGTTCAGACCAACGCCGTCTATCTCAACACCGGAGGAATTGCCGGCACCAACAGCCCGCTGGATCCGGCCAACAATGGTTACCCGGCCGTGGACGGCAACTTCGGTCCCAACTATGACAGCGCGGCTACCATCCTGCTGGGTATTTTCCCCGAGGGCGACGGCATTTATAACTTTAACCGCAACGGCACCGCCCTGGCCCAGGGCGCGGCCATCAAGCGCCGCTACGCCATGAACGACTATGAGTTTTTTGGCCAGGATACCTGGCACATGACGCCCCGGCTGACCCTTACCTACGGCCTGCGCTGGGTGCTGGACTCTCCGCCCCACGAGACCAACGGATTGCAGGTGGCGCCCTGTGTGGCGGCCGCAAATGGCGGCTGTACCAATCAGAACGTCGCCGACTGGTTCAACCACACCGCCAATTTAGCGGCTCAGGGCATGCCGGCCAACAACGCGGGCGAGATTTCTTTCGTCCTGGGCGGCCCCGCCAACCACGGTCCCGGCATGTGGAACTGGGATAAGAAGGATTTCTCTCCCCGGGTCGCCATAGCCTGGGCGCCGGACACTGGTGATGGCTGGGTCGCAAAAATTCTCGGACACAAAGACCAGTTCTCAGTACGCGGTGGCTACAGCATCATGTACGACCATTTCGGAATTCCCATCGTGAACAGCTTTGACCAGCACGGCTCTTTCGGCCTCTCTACCGATCTGGGAAACCCAGCCGGTGTGGTTACGCCCGCCAATGCGCCACGGTTTACCTGTCTGATCGGCGCATCCTGCCTGCCTCCGCCCTGCCCTTCTTTGAACGATCCGGGCTGTTTGTTCGGCCCCACGCCATCCGGCGCTTTCCCGGTTACACCCAGCAATTCCGCCTTCGCCATCAACTGGGGGCTGGACCAGACTCTAAAGACGCCGTATTCGCACGTCTTCAACTTCTCCATCGCACGCCAAATTAACGAGCACTCGTCGCTGCAGATTTCTTACGTGGGCAGCATAGGACGGCGCCTGCCTTTGCAGGTTGACCTGGCCATGCCCGCCAATCCCACCGACCCTGCCAGCAAGACAACCTATTTCCAGGCCGCCACCATGCTCTCGATGGCCGCTGCCAGCAACACCGGAGTCGCTCAGATAAAGCCCATACCATTCTTCGAAAACATGTTTCCGGGCTGGGCGGGCATGCCCTATAGCCAGCTCAGCAGCCAATCCCTGGCGTGCGCGCCGGGCAACTATCCCGCCAATGCCAGCGCCACACAGGCCATTTACGAACTCTGGAATTGCTATCCGCACAACGAGACCTTTTCATTGTTCCAGATGGATGTGCCCAGTTCTATCAGCGGGGTGAACCTCCCCAACAGCAGGTTCGGACCGTACACCTTCTTCCATGACCAGTTCGCTTCGCTCTACGCGTGGCGCAACCTCGGCACTTCCGACTACAACGCGCTGCAGGTGACCTACAATGCCCGCTGGTCCAATCTGCAGGGACAGTTTAATTACACGTTCTCCAAGTCGCTCGACGAGGCCTCAGCGGCGCAGCGCGTTGGCCCGTACGAAGGAACAGGCGGGACGGGTAACGACTTGAATGGCGGCGGTATTGTTATCAATTCCTGGGACCCCCTTTCTCTGCGCGGCCTCTCTGATTTCAATGCCTTCCACCAGATGAATGCCAACCTGGTCTACCTTCTTCCTTTCGGCAAAGGTCAGAAGATGATGGCAGGCGCCGGGTCGGTGGTGCAGGCCTTAATCGGCGGGTGGCACGTCTCCGGCCTGTTCCGCTGGACCAGCGGGTTTCCCATCACCATTGATAACGGCTTTACCTGGGCGACCAACTGGAACATCGAGGGGGACGCCATGCCCAACGGGCCGGCTCCGGTGGCATCCAACCCCAAAAACGCCGTGGTCAACGGGGTGGGCATCGGCCCCGACATCTTCGCCAATCCGGCAGCCGCCGAGGCAGCTTTCCGCCCCGAGTGGCCGGGCGAGTCAGGCGTCCGCAATAGCGTGATTGGCGATGGCATGTTCGAAATTGATACCGGCCTCAGCAAGGAGTTCTCCCTGGGTGAGCAGAGGCGTCTGGAGTTCAGTTGGCAGGCGTTCAACGCCACCAACTCGGTGCGCTACGACGTGCGCAGCGCTCAACCTTCGCTTTCCTATGACCCGACACAGTTCGGAAAATATCTTTCGACCCTGACCACGCCTCGGTTCATGCAGTTTGCCTTGCGCTTTGCATTCTGAGTGCGCGGCGTGCTGCTTGCTTCGGGGAATCGGCGACCTTGGTTTTCAGGGCGGCTTGGGGATCAGCTTGGATCAGAGGCTGATCCCCTCATAAGTGGCGGGACTCTTCTGTGCTTCCTGCCGTCTTTCAATCGGACGCTGCTTTCATCATCCAGCTCTGCTTTGGCTGCGGAAAAATGTTCAGGTAAAGCACGGCATAGCGGAAGGCCAGCACGGCCGCGGCAATAATCGCGATCGTGGAAGCCATCTCCGTCCACTTGGGCACGTAGTGCACGCCGGCGCTCGCCTGCAATCCCGTGACCGACACGTTCAGCCGATTCGCCACAAAGCCCATCACCACCAGCGCGCACGTCCAGTACAGCCACTGTGGGTTATTGCGCACCTGCTCCGAGCTCAATAGTGCCAGTGGGACGATCACGAAGAGCGCCATTTCCAGCCAGAACAGTCCGGTCTCAGAGCGCCAGCGGAGCATGTAGGGCAGGGCGCCGTGAGTCACCAGGTCAACGCCGCGGAACAGCGCGTAAACACCCAATAGCGGCGCCATGAGGCAGCTGATTTCGCTCAGGATCGAGAGGTCAAAGCGCGCATTCAGTGAGCGGGCGCTCAGGTACAGAGCCATGATCGTCATCGCCAGCCCGGCGGGAATCGCGGAGAGATAGAACAGGCTGGGGATGTAGGGGCTGTACCACAGCGGATCAAGCTTGCCCTCGGTAATCAGGTACAGGCCTCCCAGGAACGATTGGTGCAGCGAGGACAACACAACCCCGATCAACACCAATTCGATCAGAATGGCATGGTGCCATCGCAGATACCACGCGCGCGCCTTCTTCCAGGGGATTTTTTCGAACAGCGCCGGCGAGAACTCCAAGGTCAGCACGGCGGTGTAGAGCATGACGCACCAGGACACTTCGAACAGCAGCGAACTCCGGTTCCACATGAGGATGGGGTGCCAGATCCGCCAGGGCAGCCCCAGTTCATAGAGCATGCCGATTACTACCGTGAGGTATCCCAGGAATGAGATCAGCACCGCGGCCCGGACCACCGGCCGGTAGCGGTCGAACCCCAGTATGTAAGCCGCCGCCGCCACCGCAAATCCGCCAGCCGAAAGCCCCACGCCGCAAAGCGTTCCCAATCCTACCCAGAGGCCCCAAGGCACCGAGTCCGACAGGTTGGTGCTGGCGGCAAAACCCATTAGGAAGCGGGCGTAGGTTGCATAGAGGCCGGCGGCGAAGATGAGGGCCACCAGCACTCGCCACAAAGTGATTTTTGGAAAGCGAAGGTGCGTCATGGTTCAACTCCTTTCCTCGTCCGTGCCGGACGTGGAAGACCTTTCTTTGGCTTCGGCCAATGCGACCTGCTTCCGCCGTTCCGTTATCCAATACAAGCCAGCAAGAAGAGAACTGCCCACCAGCACGACCGTGGGTACGTCGCCCAGCGCGTTGGCCGTCAGCGTGGGCATTGGGCGCTTCGTGGGTACGGCCGCGAACCCCAGCTTTTCAAAGGGCACATCGGAGAGAAAGAACACAGAAGTGCCGCCCACTTCTTCGCTTCCGTAAATATGACGTACATAGGCGGAATTCTCCAGAATGCGCTTTTGCGCTTCGGCCAGCAGATCATCTCGATTGCCAAACAGCGAAGCTCCCGTGGGACAGGCCTGCACGCAGGCGGGCAGGCCGCCTTTCGTCAGGCGCCCGGCGCACATGTCGCATTTCTTTACGTAGGGCGCCAGCTTCGTCCACTCGTAGCGCGGCACCTGGAAGGGGCAGGCCAGCATGCAATAGCGGCACCCGATACATTTGCCCGCGTCGTATACCACCGGTCCGGCGGCAGTTTTTTTTAGCGCGCCCACCGGGCAGGCGGAAGCGCACGCCGGCTCCTGGCAGTGCATGCACATGCGGCGCACAAATTTCTCTCCCCGTGGTTCCACCACCGTCAGAGCGGTGGCGGAGAGCACCGCTTCGCTCTTTAGGGGCAGCCCGTGCGCTTCCTTGCAGGCTTGCTCGCAATTACGGCATCCGATGCATTTGGTGATGTCCACCAGGATGGCTTTTGTCTTCATTTTCACTGCCTCCCGTTTTCTTCTGCGGTCAGGTTGCGTTCACGTCCAAGCTCCGGCCCGTCAGGTTAAGAAGAACTCGGCCACTATCTTGCGCCGCATCTCAGGGGCAAGCGCAGCCAGCGCTCCTTTGAGCGGTATGCCGCCATCCTGTGCCAAGGCCGGGTTTGGCGGGCTCACCATATGGTTCAGGCGGCTGATGTTGTTTTGCATCCAGGGGGCCACCATAGGGCCTTGCACCAGGTTGCGCAGGTTGGTGTCCAGGTCGGGAGAATTGATCGTGCACACCCAGCCGGAGTTGTAGGGATCTCGTGTCAGCAGTCCTGGATCCTTGAGCACCTCGGGATTGACCGCGGTCACCATTCCTTCCAGGGGCGACAACATCTCCAGCGTTTGCCCATCGCTGGTCAGCGTCAGCAATTTTTGCCCTTGCCTTACCCAGCGCTGCTCCGCAGTGACCACAACGGCCTCTACCTTGTTCAGCAGGCTCACGGTAAAGCTGTCAACCCCTATGCGTGCCGACTCCCGCCCTTCCCGCACCGCCCAGGTATGCGCCGGGTGGAAGCAGTAATTCACCGGTATCTGCAATCCCAGTTCGCGTCTGTTTTGGGGGGGAGAAGGAGAAGGCAAAGCCACTCTGGCCGGCAGCGGCTCCTCTCGTCCACGAAAGTAGGTGATGATCAGCACCACAAGAAACATCAGGAGCACAAATAGAATCGACATGCCTGCCTCCTTGGCTAAGCCGCCGGCAGTCGGCTTTCGGCGTCTCCGGCCGCTAAACATCTTCTATGTGTGCACGTGAGGGACAAATGAGGGTGGGCGCTAAATAATGATGGTAAAGGACTTAGAATTCCGAGGGCAGCAGCCGGGCGCAGATCGCCACTGCGTTTTGCCGGGTAATGCAGCATCTTGCAGCAGTATTAAGACGGAAAATGCTGTTTTTTGGGTGTTTTATCGAACGCTTATAGCGGCGAAAGTGCGCAGGCCGGCTTACGGGCGGTGAGGGTCGCTTCCGTTCGCCTGCGCGCTCCTCTTCAATCGCCGCTGCAGCGACGTAGGATGGATGCCGAGCAACCGTGCCGTCTGCGTCTTATTATTTCCGGTAGCGGTCAGAACCTGTTCGATATAGTCCTCTTCCAGTTCTTCCAGGGTGACGAATTGATGCCCAGTAGGCGAAACATCGAACGCGGAGAGCGGTTCTGGTACCGCTCTGTCTCTATAATCTCGTACCTCCTCGGGCAGATACTCCGCGTCAATGTCTCCTTCCGGGCAAAGAATCATGGCGCGCTCAATCACGTTTTTCAGTTCGCGGATATTGCCCGGCCAGTTATAGCGGCGCAGCAACTCGGCGGCCGCGGGCGTCAGGCCGGTGAACGATTTTTTGAGCTCGCGATTGAAATGCCCCATCATTTCTAAAGCGAGAGAAACGATGTCTTCGCCCCGCTCGCGCAACGGCGGAATAGATAGCGGCACCACGTTCAGCCGGTAGTAGAGATCTTCACGAAAACGGCCCTGCGCCACGCCTTCCTTCAGGTCAGTGTTGGTTGCGGCGATGATGCGGACATCAACACGAATGACCCGCGTGCCGCCCAGGCGCAGAAACGTGCCCTCCTCCAGCACCCGCAGCACCTTGGCTTGCACGCTAGCCGACATGTTCCCGACTTCGTCAAGAAATACGGTGCCGCCGTGCGCCCGTTCCAGCAGTCCTTCTTTGCGCCGCCGGGCGTCGGTGAATGCCCCCGGCTCATAACCGAATAGTTCGCTTTCCAGCAGCGTGTCCGGAAGGGTGGCGCAGTTGATCTCCAACAGCGGCATGGAGGCGCGCGGGCTGGCGTAGTGGATGGCTCGGGCCAGCACTCCTTTGCCGGTGCCGCTTTCGCCCTCAATGAGGATAGTGGTGCGCTCTGCTTCCGCCGCCTTCTGGGCTACCGCCAGCATCTTCCGAGTGGCTTCGTTCTTGGTTACGACCCGGCCGAAATCGTAGCGCCCTTTCGCGGTCTCCACCGCCTCCCGGACCCGCACCCGCAACCGCAGCATTTCCGTGGCACGATGCATGGTCGTAACCATGTCGCCCAAGTGGAACGGCTTCACGAGGTAGTCGAAAGCACCCAACTTCATTGCCTCCACCGCCCGGTCCACCATATGGTATGCGCTCATCATCACTACGACTGTGGCCGGCGCCTGCCGCTTGATTTCTTTGAGCACGCCCACGCCGTCAAGGCCGGGCAGCACCAAATCCAGCAGGGCGATCTCCGGCTTCTCTGCCGCGAATATTTTGAGGCCTTCTTCCCCGCTACTGGCCACCAGCACTTCCCAGCCCTCCTCGCGCAGGCCGCGGCTTATGGTTCGCTGCGTCAGTTCTTCATCGTCCACGATGAGGATTGAATACGGCATATCAGACTACGACCTCGCTGTTCTCTTCTACTGCGGGATGCATTCTCTCGCCGCGAGCCGGCAGAGTGATGTGCACCGTAGTTCCCACGCCTTCCTTGCTTTCCACCCGGATTTCGCCTCCATGGCCGCGCACATAGGTCTGGCTGATGCTCAAGCCCAGGCCGGTTCCCCTGCCGTGCTTGGTGGTGAAGAACGGTTCAAAGACGTGTGGCAGGATGTCCGTTGGAATGCCGCAGCCGGTATCGCAAACCCGGATTTCTACGGTCGCAGTGGCGGGCATAAACTCCGCTTCGATGATGATGGTCCCGCCCGGCGGCGTGGCTTGCGCGGCGTTTAACAGGACGTTCATCAGAACCTGCGATAGCTGTTGAGAATCGGCGTAAATAGCGGGTAGCTCCGTTATCACGTGGTTTTCCACTCGCAGCGGCCGCAGCAGCGGCTGATGCTCCAGAAAAGCCAGTAACTCGGCCACCAGGCTCGACAACTGAATGCGGCTTACCCGCAGGGGATCGGGGCGGGCATAGTTCAGCAAACCTCGGGTGGTCGTCGAGATCCGCTTTACGCTCTCAATACATTGCTCGATCTCGGCCCGAGCCTCCGGCACGGCAACCTTCAGTTCGAGTTCCAGATGGGAAAGAATGCCCAGCAACGGGTTGTTGATCTCGTGGGCCGCGCCCAGCGCCATTTGTGCCAGGGCGGCATTTTTTTCGTAGTCGGCCAATTGTGCCTGCAACTGCATTTTCTGCTTATTGAGCTCCCGCTCCTGGTCCAGGCGCAGCAGCAGGTCTCCCTGCGCCAGGTCCCGTTCCCGCTCTCTTTCTGCCGCCTGCTCCCGGGCAAGCTGGAGCTCGCCCTGCAATTTCTGAGTGTTTTTCCCGTACGCGCGCCAGGCGACAGCAAAAACAACACCCGCAATAAGCAGGATAGCGAGCATGGCCTGCATCCAAATCTGTTCGTAATCCACGCCGCCCGCAGGCAGCAGCAGCAGGACCCCAGGCAGGACCGTTCCTGCCGTCTGCAAGGACGCTCGCCTTTCCGCCTTGCGGCGTAGGTTTTTCATCCTCTTACAACATGGAATGATTTGACCGTTCCTGCAGTGACTCGGGTCACGCCCAGGTGTGCCCCAGGTCTCCTTGGGCTCCGCCAGTGATTGCGGTATTCATTCATTATTCCCGCCCTGGATTCATGCCCTGCAACATGAAGGGGCTCACAGCTTCAAGTGACTGCAATCACTGCAGCAAACAGCACTCGGGAGGCAAGATGAACAATAATCATCGTCGCATAACAGCATCTTTGCCCCGATAACCTCAGCCGGGCAGTTCTATCGGAGGCAGTTATGAAAATCCGCAAAATCATGACCAGGGCTCCCGCCTACTGCACTCCCTTGTGCACCGCGGAAATGGCGGCCAATCTCATGCATCATTACGATACCGGCATTCTGCCGGTAGTGCAGGACTCGCTGGATTTAAAGCTGGTGGGAGTGGTCACCGACCGCGACCTCTGTAGGAGCGTGATTGCCGCACGCCGCGACCCGGCGCACACGGTGGTCAACGAGTGCATGAGCCGCAATCCCATCAGCGCCAGCCCGGAAGATGACGTTAAACAGGCCGCCGAACTCATGTCCGAGCATCAACTCCGCCGCCTCCCCGTGCTGGATGAACACGGCCACCTTGTGGGCATGCTGTCCCTGGCGGATATGGTCGAGCAGGATGCAGCTGGCGCGGAGTTGCTGGTGGGCACGCTGAAAAGAATCTGCGCGCCCTCGCGGCCAATGGCTGCCAAGCGCGCACGGGTAGCGTAGGTTCAATCCACAAACCTCAGCAATCAGCGGGCATTGCCGTTTTCCGCCAGTCAGCCTGCCGGTAACAGGGGGCCCGGCCGGAATCTTTACAATCCGAAGTTGCCAAACGGAAACACATCGTGGCACGATAGAAGGGCCGCGTCGCCGACTTGCAAGCAGCCGGTCTGGATGTGGTATAGATATAAGGCAATCTTCTCCTGCTGAGGCCGTGGCCCAACCGGCAGCATTCGTTGTCGCTGTACTTGGGCACTGTCCTCAGCCATCGTGGGTGCCATGCTGGAAGTGGAACACTTGACTCGCCGCTACGGACCGCTTACGGCCGTGGACGACATCAGCTTTCAAACCCGCTCCGGGGAAATCCTGGGATTTCTCGGCCCCAACGGCGCCGGCAAAACCACCACCATGCGCATGATCACCGGATATCTGCCGCCCACCGGGGGAGAGGTGCGCATTGAGGGCGTCGGACTGCGGCGCGACCCCCTGGCCGCCAAGGGCAAGATCGGTTACCTGCCGGAATTGCCCCCGCTCTATCCCGAGCTGACGGTGCGCGACTATCTGGGCTTTGTGGCCCGGCTACGGCATGTCCCGGGCGGAGAACGCAAGCCGGCAGTGGAACGGGCTCTTGATCGCTGCGCTTTGCGCGACGTTGGGGGCCGGGTGATTGGGCGCCTCTCCAAGGGCTATCGTCAGCGGGTGGGAATCGCGCAGGCCATCCTGCACAACCCGCGCCTGCTCATTTTTGACGAGCCCACTGCCGGCCTTGATCCCCGCCAGATACTGGAAACTCGGCAGCTCATCCGCGGCCTGGCCGGCGACCATACGGTTATTCTGAGCACGCACATTCTTTCCGAGGCCGCCAATACCTGCCAGCGCGTCATCATCATCAATCGCGGCAAGCTGGTGGCGGTGGATTCGCCGGAGAACCTGACCCGCCGGGTTAAGCAGACGGATACGCTGCTGGTTGAGCTCCGCGGCGCGGGCGCTGCCGCCCAGGCGGCCATCGCGCAAGTGCCCGGCGTGGGCAAGGCCGAACTAATCGGCGAGCAGGATGGCATCGCCAGGCTGCGGGTGGAGAGCAGGGACCTGGCCACCCGCGAAGCCATTGCCCGCACCCTGGTGGAGGGCGGTTACGGCTTACTGGAACTCAAGCAGGTTGAACTGACGCTGGAAGAGATTTTCCTGTCGCTGACCGGTAGCGCTCTGCCCGCTGCCGCCAGTGCGTGAGGCTTTATGTCTGCAATGTGGGCTATCATCCGCAAGGAATGGAAGTCGTACTTCGTGACCCCGGCCGCTTACGTGGTGCTGGCGCTTTTTGCTGTGATCGC
Organism: Terriglobales bacterium; assembly: GCA_035496875.1. Lineage (GTDB taxonomy): Bacteria > Acidobacteriota > Terriglobia > Terriglobales > Acidobacteriaceae > JAICWP01. The sequence continues at coordinate 18,204 of DATJEH010000064.1, forward strand.
CGGGTTTTTCTTTTACAGCATGCTGGCCATGTTCGTGATGCAGAGCCTGGGGGGCGGTGGAATGTTCGGACGCGGCGGCTTGGACGCGCAAACCATGCTGCTGCAGCCCTTCTTCTTTGATGTCGCTATCCTGCTGTTGTTTCTACTGCCCATGGTGACCATGCGCTCTTACGCCGAGGAAGCGCGCAACGGAACCCTGGAGCTGCTCAAGACGGCGCCGGTGCGGCGCCTGGAAGTGGTGCTGGGAAAATTCCTGGCAGCCTTCGGCCTCTTATTGTTGCTGCTGGTTATCACCGGACTGTACGTGGGCCTGGTGGCCCACTACTCCAAGCTGGGCCTCAAGCCGGTGAGCGCCGGCTTCCTTGGCTTGGCCATGCTGGGAGCGGCATTTCTGGCCCTGGGTCTGTTCATTTCCAGCCTGACGCGCAACCAGATTGTGGCCGCGGTCGGCACCTTCAGCCTCTTTCTGCTGCTGTGGGTTGCGGACTGGGTAACCTCCTATGGCAGCGGCCATGTTGCCGCGCTGTTCTCCTATCTTTCCATTACCTCGCATTTCCGAAATTTTGCCCAGGGAGTGCTCGATACCAAGGACATTGTTTATTACCTGAGCCTGATCGTCGGCGGCCTGTTCTTGACGGCGCGCCGCATGGAACTGGCGGAGTAAGAGGCTGCGAGGGAGAAGGTCATGGCTGAAGAAAAAGACAATCCAGCGGTGGAAACCAAGCCCACCGTCCGCTCCGGCCTGCGACGCTGGGCGGATCGAGGTCCCCTGCTGCTCTATTCCCTGGTGGTCATTGCCATCCTGGTGGCGGTGAACTACATGGCCCGCGACCACAGCCGCAGCTGGGATCTGACGCTGAACCAGATCCATAGCCTCAGCCCGGAATCGGTGAAGGTGGTGCGCGAACTCAAGACTCCGCTGCAACTTATTTATTTCGATCATGCCGAGGGTTTCGGGCATGCCCGCGAATTCCTGGGCAAATATCAGCGGCAGTCGAATGAAGTGGACGCGCAGTACATCGAGCCCGACCGCCATCCCGATAAAGCGCGGCAATATGGCATTCAGAGTTACGGCACGCTGGTGGTGCAAGCCCAGGGCCGCAAGCAACTGGTCAACAGCCTGAACGAGGAAGACGTCACCAACGCCCTGGTGCGGGTGCTGAAGGGCGGGCGCAAGGTGGTGTACTTCGCCCAGGGGGAAGGCGAACACGATCCCGACGATCCGGGCCGCCACGGTAGCAGCCAGGTGAAGAAAGCGCTGGAAGACGACAACTTCACTGTGAAAACGCTGGTTCTGGCGCAATCGCCCAAAGTGCCTGCGGATGCCGCCGTGCTGGTAATTGCCGGTCCTGTCCACGAACTGGTGGACCCGGAAGTGGACGCCGTCTCCAGCTATTTATCCCAAGGCGGGAGAGTGCTCTTCCTGCTGGGGCCGGAAGCCAAAGGCCCGCTGGTGGATTACATCCAGACCAAGCTGGACGTAAAGCTCACGCCCGATATTGTGGTGGACACCAGCGGTGTCGGCCGTCTGTTCGGCGCCAGCCAGTTGATGCCCATCGTGGCCAGCTACGACGAGCACCCCATTACCAAGGAGATGAACCGCGTCGCGACCCTGTTTCCCTACGCGCGCACGGTAGAGCCGGGCGATGAAAAAGATTCCAAGGCCAGCGTGAGTCCGCTGCTGGAGACTTCGGCGGCCAGCTTTGCCGCCACCAACTTCAGCCTGCAGCAGGTGAGCCTGGACCCAAAAACGGCGCGCCACGGACCGCTGACCCTAGGGGTGGCCGGCACGGTGCCGGGAACAAAGGCGGATGACGAAGGGCGCTTTGTGGTGTTTGGCAGCGCCGACTTCATCATTAATCCCATCGTTGGCTTCAACGGCAACCAGGATCTGTTTCTGAATTCCATCAACTGGCTGGCCTCGCAGGAAGCTTTCATCAGCATCCGGCCGAAGCCGCCCAACAACACGCCCATCAATCTGTCGGAAACCCAGATGCGCGCCGTCTTCTGGTCGGCTCTGGTGGGTCTGCCGTTGCTCATTGTGCTGAGTGGAGTGGGCGTGTGGTGGAGGCGCCGGCGGGCGTAGAGGCAGAAGCATGAAGGGCTTGATTCGTCTGGCGATAGCGGTGGTAGTGCTGGCAGGCTTGGGCGGCCTGTATCTTTGGTTAGGGAAACAAAGCAAACCGGCCGAAGCGGCCACGCCGGCGCTCGCAACCTTCGATTCCGCTTCGGTACAGCAGATTTCCATCCAGGACGGCTCTAACCCGCCGGTCACGCTCTCCAAACAAGGCGGCAACTGGCGCCTTCTTCAGCCCTATTCCTACGCGGCTGATAATAGCGAGGTCGGTACGCTATTGAGCACGCTCTCCGGTGTTCACCCAACGGAACAGCTCGGTCCGCAGAAGGACCTGGTCATTTTCGGCCTGGACAAGCCCAGCACCGTGCAGTTGCAACTTGCCCAGGGCAAAGAGCTGCGCTTCGCATTCGGCTCCGATGTGCCCGCGGGCGGCGGTGTTTACCTGCGCACCGGCGATTCCGCGGGAGTGGTGACCGTTCCCGCCTACATTAAGACTGACGCAGTCAAGTCCGCCTTCGACCTGCAGGACCGCACCGTTTTGCACTTTTCCTCCGACAATTTGACCGGCCTCACCTTCCAGGACAAAGGCAGGAAGGCCGGCTTCGAGCGAAAAGATGGCCAGTGGCCGGAGGCAAAGCAGAGTGACATTCAGAATCTGGTTGACACCTTGCAGGGCGCGCGCATGGATGCGATCACCGATGTCCAGGGCAAAGATGCCGCCAAGTATGGCCTGGCGCGACCGGCCACGTTGCTTAATCTGAACTGGAAGGGTGGCCAGGGCCGCCTGGAAATCGGCGCAAAGAAGGGAACTGATTACTACGCGCGCTCTTCCGATGGCCCCGCCATCTTCACTCTGGCTGGATACATCGTCACTGATATGCAGGCGCTGCTGAAGCCGCCGGCCAAGAGCAAAGCCAAGAACGCTTCCGCTAAAAGCTCCGCAACGAAATCGTAAATCGTGGCCTGTCGTGGTTATGGACGGGGTTGAAGTTGCCCGCCGCGCGCGCCTACAATTCGAGATAAGAGGTATGAAATCCAGGAGGACGTCATGCCCGTTTATGAATTCCAATGCCAGGCTTGCCAAAAGACGTTTTCCAAAATATTGACCATTGCCGACCACGATAAGAGCGAGAAGATTGCCTGTCCTCATTGCGGCAGCAACAATGTGGAACAACGCTGGGCTGACTTCTACGCCATCACTTCGAAGAAGAGCGCTGCCTGAAGCGCTGCAACTGCACCACGTTGAGGCATTGACCGCTCGCCGTCGGCGGACTAACGTGGTTGAATTCCCATAAACAAGGGGCCATTACGGCCCGCAAGGAGGTACTATGAGTCGCCGTTCAACCTCCGACCCAACTCCCATTAAAAGCGAAGTGCAAACCACGGAACTCGATGAGCGAATCCGCCGCCGTGCCTACGATTTGTACGAACAACGCGGACGGCTGGACGGACATGATATGGATGACTGGCTGCAAGCCGAAGGGGAAATGAGCGGCAAGTCCAAGACCGCTGCGGCTTAAGCGGAATGCCAGGCAAGTGATCAGGAATGCCGGGCGCTCTCCAAGGTAAGTGCGCGCGGCCAATGGGATTCTGCGCACACAAATTCCACCGAGCGAGCACAAATGCCATCAGGGCCAACTCACCAAGGGTTGGCTCTTTTGTCAGTTGGACAAAGGCCGTACGGTTCGAGGTATATACTGGCGCGCCGGCCGGTTTCCTGCCGGCCTCGAGGAAGAAAAGGTGCGCACAGTCTTTTCAGTTTGCCTGCTATCTTGCTCCGCACTTGTGACAGGCGCGGCGGGCCAGGCTGCTCCCGGACCGCAGCACGTCTTGAAAGCCACTCCTAAGACTGTAGCCTGGGGCTATTACGATGCTGCTGCTTCTCCTGTGCTGCGTATTCGTTCCGGCGACACAGTGAGGTTTGAGACCCTGATCACCAACAGCCCCTCTGGGCTGGAGAAGGCCGGTCTTCCTCCCGGACAGGTGCAGCAAAGCCTGCGCGAAATATACAAGGAGGTAACGAACAAGGGTCCGGGCGGGCACATCCTTGACGGTCCGGTGTACGTGGAAAATGCCGAGCCCGGCGACACCCTGGAAGTGCGCATCCAGAAAATCGAGTTGGCCATTCCCTACGCCTACAACGCTTTTGCCCCCACCCGCGGCTTTTTGCCGGAAGATTTCCCTTATCGCCGAATCAAGATCATCCCACTGGACCGGGAGCGCATGGTGGCCAGGTTCGCGCCCGGCATTGAGATTCCGCTGCATCCTTTTTTTGGCAGCATGGGAGTGGCCCCTCCGCCAGAGTACGGGCGGGTTGATAGCGCTCCGCCTGGCATTCATGCCGGCAACATGGACAACAAGGAACTGGTGGCGGGCAGCACCTTGTACCTGCCGGTGTGGGCGCCGGGCGCGCTCTTTGAAATCGGCGACGGGCACGCCGGCCAGGGCAATGGCGAGGTGGACATCACCGCCATGGAAACTTCCCTCGTCGGCACCCTCCAGTTCATACTTCATAAAGGCACAAACCAGAAGTATCCCCGTGCCGAAACTCCCACCCACTACATCAGCATGGGTTTTGACCATGACCTGGACCAGGCCACCCGTATCGCCGTGCGCCAGATGATTGATTTCCTGGTCAGCGAAAGACATATGAGCCGCGACGACGCCTACATGCTCACCAGCGTTGCCGGGGACGTGGATATTACCGAACTGGTAGACGGCAGCCTGGGCGTTCACGTCATTCTGCCGAAATCTATTTTTGGCAAATAGAAGACGGAGGGCACCGTGATCTTCGATTGCCTGGCTTCTCCCCATCGCTTCCTGCGGGAAATGATCGGTCCCACTGCCCATGACCCGGTGCTGAAGGACTACGAGCAATGGTGGGAGCAAGCAGGGCGTGCCATCTCCGACGGTGTTGACCGCGGGGGCACGCCCTGGCTGCGCATGTTTGACGCCGCCGGCAAGCGCGTGGATGAAATCTTGTATCCGCCGGATTACTGGCGCATGTTGAAGCAGGGCTACAAAGCGGGCGTGCTGTGGCGCGCCTTTGAGCAGGATTCGCTCCTGCCCGCCTTCCTGCTCATCTACTTGACCTCCTTCTACGACAGTGGTCTCTCATGCCCCTACACTGTGTCTCTTTCCACCGCCCTGCCTCTCGCCAAATACGGCGACGATCGCTTGAAAGAGCGCTTCCTGCCCAAACTTCTGCGCCAGGATGACCAGGTGTGGCAGGGCGCAACCTGGATGACGGAAATCAAGGGCGGCTCCGACCTGGGCGCTAATGTGGAAACCGTAGCCGTGCCCCAGGGAGACGTGTGGCGCCTGACCGGGGATAAATACTTTGCCAGCAATGCGGGCGCTGAGTTGGCTGTGGCGGCAGCTCGTCCGGAAGGCGCGCCCAGTGGAGTGCGCGGTCTGGCGCTTTTCCTGCTCCCTCGGTTCCGGGAAAATGGAGAGCTGAACTACACCATTCGTCGCCTCAAGGACAAAGTTGCCACTCGCTCGGTTCCGACCGGCGAAGTTGAGCTGCGCCAGAGTGAGGCTTATCTGTTGGGCAGCGCCGATCAGGGAATTTACCTGATCCTGGAGGTGTTGAATGTCTCCCGTGTGGCGAACAGCCTGGGCAGCGCGGCCCTGGCGCAGCGCGCGCTGGCCGATGCGCTCGCTTTTGCTCAAACGCGCATCGCCTTTGGCAAGCCCATCCTCAACCATCCTCTCTTGCGCTGCCAGTTCGAAGAACGCTTCCAGGGCTTGCGCCAGTGTTTTGCCCTTGCCTGGCAGACTGCGCAACTCTTGAACGAAGTATGGAGGGAGCGCCGGCCATACTCCGAGCGCTATCATCTATTCCGCCTGCTGGCCCACCTGGCCAAATATTGGACGGCGGAGTTCGCGGTGCAGAGCGCCAAGTGGGGCATGGAGGTGCATGGCGGCCTGGGTGTTCTGGAGGAGTTCCGGGTGGAACGCTGGCTGCGCGAGGCCATGATTCTGGCCATCTGGGAGGGCACGGCGCATCGCCAATTGCTCGACGCCCTCGAGGTGATCGAGCGCAAACACTCCCATCACGCCCTGCTGGCCTTTGCGGAGCAGGGTGGCGCCCGCCCGGACCTGCGTCAGGTAGTGCGGGAAATTGACGCCCACTTGGGGCTGCCTGCTGAACAACGCGAGTACGGGTGGGAACCGCTGGGAAGGCGCCTGGCCCAAACCACGGCCGCGTCCCTGCTGGAAAAAGCTTCAGGCAAGCACAAATCTGCTCAGCACATTTCCTGAGCGGGCTCAATCTTCTTGAGCGAAGAAGTATTTGCGGATCATGTCAATGAACAGGGCCCGTGCCGGGCGGCTGTGCATTTCGCAATAACGGGCGATCACCTTGCGCTCCTGTTCCCCCAAGGTTAGAAATTCCAACCCATAATTCGGGTACTGGCTGTGCCGCACCGCGGCGCGAACCCGAATCATTCGCTCTGAATTGGGAAAGTGGAGCTCCAGGGCCACAACATCGCCCAGGGAAATGCGCCCGGGCAAAAGCCCGCCTAGGCCGCCTTCGGAGACCACGGTGCAGCGGCCCTGCAGAGCGCAGACCTCGCGGTCTCCGACCACCGTCGCCACCATGGGCATATTTGCCGCAAATCGTGGAAAATGCCTCTTCATTGTGGGATGTTCCGAAAACGCATACGCTGGACTATATTATCGTTCGTCGCCGGCGCCTCCGAAACGTACGAAAGGCCCATTTTTCGCAGCGAAGTAGTACAGATCCGAACCCGCTTCCCGCCTCGCCTCAAACCCATAAAGTTAACATTCTCAGATACTTGCGTTGTCGGCGAACGGGCACGACCTTCAAGCCCGCGAACCGTTGCTCCTACGCCAGGCGTCGCCGGTCCTCATATTCGGCGTACCACGCGTCCTGAATGCCCTGCAGTTGCTGCTCATTGGTGGCGTTGGGATCGTCGGCAAAGGTTGGCAGTGCGGCCACAAACGAGCACAGGTCGCGCAAGCGCACCTCGCGCGGGTTGATTTTCGGATATTTATCTGCCAGCGCCTGTGCGATCTCGTCTTCATCCGTCCACCATAACTGGTCTGCCATGGCTTGCCTCCGTTGCGCTTACTTAGATGAGAAAAATTCCTACCGGGTCAGCTACAAAAAGAACCTGAATTGCTACTAGGCTGCGATTGCCGCTGGTATCATGCTGTCGCTAACGCCACTCAACTGAATACCCCAGGGAATAAATTTTGATCGGAGGTAGCAGTGTGTTGAAATCTCTTCTTGCAACTGCGCTCATCTGGTGTTTCGTAGGCTTGGGCAGCGCGCTGGCAGCAGACAACCAGATTCTCGCCGAAGTTCGCTTCTCGGGAGCCACCAGTGTGGAGAGGAATGCCGGCGTCTGGGTGGACGGTCAGTACGTGGGTTATCTCGACGAACTCAAGGGAGACAAGCAGATCCTTCTGCTTCCCGGCAAGCACGAATTTGCCGTGCGTCAGGCCGGCTACAAGGACTTCGCCGACGAATCGGTGCTGGAACCTGGTCAGGTGGTCATGATGAAGGTCAGACTGGTGAAGGACGCCACTCTGCCCATGCCCACGGAAACCGCCGAGCTGAAGATTTCCGTCAAGCCGGGCCGGGCTGCCGTCTTCATTGATGGCCGCTTCCTCGGCCACGCCGATGAATTTGACGGGATGGGGCGCGGGCTGCTGGTCACTCCCGACAAGCACAAGGTGCGCATCGCTTTGCCGGGGTACCAGACCTTCGAAACCGAAGTCACGGTTCGTGCTCACCAGAAGCTGAAGATCGAGACCGAGTTGGTAAAAGGCAGCATCACGCAGGCGGGGCCGATGATCAGCCAGAAGTAGCTCACTACAGCAACCGCAACAGGCGGCGCCCTCACCAGGCGCCGCTTGGCTTTAACAGCACCAGGCGGGAGGTGGCCGGCCACCCCTTATTTGCTAGCTGGCGCCTCCGGCGATGGAGGGAATGAGCAGCACCTCGTCGCCATCGTGGAAGCGGTATTCGCTCCCCCCCAGGAAACGAATGTCTTCCTCATTCACATAAACGTTAAGAAAACGGCGCAGCTGTCCCTGCTCGTCACAGATGTGTCGCCGCAGCTCGGGATAGCTCTGGCCTAAGAAGCCGAGCAACTCGGGAAGGCTGCCTGCGCTGCAGGAAATTTGCCCTGCTCCGCTGGTGTGTTTACGCAGCGGGGTGGGAATCAGAACCTGGATGCTCATGAAGAAGCTCCTTTGAAAAATAGTTTCAAGTCTCAGGTTTCGAGTTTCAAAGATCAAGATTTCTCGACTTCGAAAGGCAGACTTCGAAGTTTTCTTGTTTCAAGGGTCATCGAATCTCCGAAACTTAAAACTTGAACCCTGCTCCTTTTACACTGCCACCGCCTCCGCCTGATCCGCGATATGCTCCTGGAATGCCGCAAGCTTCGCCGGAATGGGCTCGGGCAATTCGAGCCGTCCCTGCAGTGCTTCCACCGTTTTCAACCCATTGCCGGTAATGCAGAGCACCGTGGTTTGATCGGGCAAAATACGGCCCTGGGCGAACAGCTTTTTGGCCGAGCCCACGGTCACGCCGCCGGCGGTTTCGGTGAACACGCCTTCGGTGGCCGCCAGCAGCTTCATAGCGTCAACTACTTCCGTGTCGGAAACATCTTCCGCCCAACCGCCGCTGCCGGTGATGGTCTTGATGGCATAGTGCCCGTCAGCGGGATTGCCAATGGCCAGCGAACGCGCCAGGGTATTCGGTTTCTGTGGCTCAATATCGCTTTGGCCGCCCTTCACCGCGGTGCTGATGGGAGAACATCCGCTCGCCTGCGCCCCAAAGAACTTCACTGTCTTGGGTTCCACAAGGCCAAGCGTCACCAGTTCGTCAAATGCCTTTTTGATTTTCGTGATCAGCGAACCGCCGGCCATGGGCACCACCACATTGTCAGGCAGATGCCAGCCCAGTTGTTCGGCAATCTCATAACCCACGGTTTTTGAGCCTTCCGCATAATAGGCGCGCAAGTTCACGTTCACAAAACCCCAGTGGTAGGAATCGGCAATCTGCGAGCACAGCCGGTTTACCTGATCGTAGTTGCCGGCCACCCGCACCAGGCGGGCGCCATAGACCTGGGTGTTGATCACTTTGGCCGTTTCCAGGTCGGCGGGAATCAGCACACAAGCGCGCAATCCCGCGCGCGCCGCCTGGGCCGCCACTGCGTTGGCCAGGTTTCCGGTGGAGGCGCAGCCCACTGTTTCAAAACCGAAGCGCCGCGCCTGTGCCAGCGCCATGGCCACCACCCGGTCTTTAAAACTCAGAGTGGGGAAGCAGAAGCAGTCATTCTTGAGGAAGAGGCGGCGGGTACGGAATTCGTGGGCCAGATGCGGGGCAGGAACCAGCGGGGTGAAGCCGATGGGCAATGTGGCTTCGTACCCATCCGGGATCGGCAGCAGCTCTCGATATCGCCAAATACCCGGAGCTCGTTGCGCGATCGCTTCCCGGGTCAGGCATGTTCGCACGTCGTCATAATCGTAGACCACTTCCAGGGGAGAAAAACATTCCTCGCACGCCGACGAGGCCCGGTTGCCGACGCTTGTTCGGCACTCCCGGCATTGTAATTCGTATCTTTCTGTCATTGCTTCCTCATCACAAGTTAGGTTTTTCGTAAAAGCCGGTAAACCGGCAAATGGCTCGGACGCGCGGCCCGCGCCTCTTCAGGAACTGGGCACTATGGACATGCGCAAAGGCGGCTCCGCGAGCAGTCCGGCGTCGTGGGCCTGGCGCAATGCTTTCTCCACCAACTGGGTGGAGCACTCCTCCACCGCCAAAGCCAGGCTGGGCCGGCGGTCATGCGGGTCAGGGTGGTGCAGCAATCCGCGCAGGCCGACGCCGCCGGCGGTCAGAGCGCGCCGCAGCGAAGCTATCGCGTCTGTCTTCTCCGCCGGCACCACCCGCACATAGTGCCGGCAGCGGAAATCATTGCTTACCGGCACCGCTACCAGGGCCGGTCCGCGCGAGGCTACGGGGCGCGATTCCGCCACCGCCAGCAGGTCGGAAACCACCGCCACCGCGGTGGGTGCGCCACCCGCGCCGGCGCCGGCAAACACCGTCTCGCCTCCATATTTTCCCGTGGTCACCAGCACATTCTGGTTGTTGCGTGCGGCGCCCAGCGGCGAGTTAACGCTCACCAGCGCGGGTGCGACCTCCGCCAGCAGCGTGCCTGATTTTAATTCAGCCCGCGCCACCTGGCGGATGGTGCAGCCCAGTTCGCGCGCATAGCGGAAGTCGGCCGGCCGCACATCCAGCACCGATTGGGCCGCAATCTGTTCCGGATCAACCTGCAGGTGAAATCCGGTGCGTACCAGGATAGCCAGCTTGGCGCGCGCGTCCAAGCCGTCCACGTCATCGCTGGGTTCGGCTTCGGCGTAGCCTCGCTGCTGCGCTTCCTTGAGCGCCGCCTGCAGCGTTACTCCGCGGCTCTCCATGGCATGCAGAATATAATTGCAGGTGCCGTTGAGGATGCCGCACAGCTGCAGCAGGCGGTCGCCGCTCAGCCCGGGGCTTACCCCGCACAGTACGGGCACGCCTCCGGCGACAGCGGCGCCGAATTCCAGCCGGCAACCCTGCCGCCGCGCCAGTTCCAGCAGCTCCGGGCCATGCGCCGCAATCAGCTTCTTGTTGGCGGTTACCACTGACTTTCCCAGCAACAACGCCCGCTTCGCCCAGGAATACGCCGGCTCGATTCCGCCCGCCAGCTCCAGCAGCACGTCGGCATCGGAGGCCAGCACCTGCTCGATGTCGTCGGTCCAGTGTACCTGGGGCGAAACCCAGGCCACTCGCTTGCGGTCCACCCGGCGGTTATAAATGAATTCCAGGCGCAGTTGGGGAAATGAGCTGCCCTGAAGGATGGTGGCCACCGCGCGCCCCACGGTGCCGAAACCCAAAAGTGCAATCCGGCACGGTTGCTGCGCGGCCAGGGGGCGCGCCGGCTGTTTAGAAATTTCAAAAGCGGAACTGGCGTTCATTGCACACCTGCCTGGGAAAGTTCCTTTTCCGGCTGTCCGGTTGCGGCCGCGGGGAAAAACAGACGGTGCAAGCGCCGCACCGATTCCGCCGCCTGATCTTCGTCCACCACCAGAGTAAGGTTGCGCTCGCCTTCGCCGGGGCAGGAGAGGCGGACTTCAATGCCGCTCAGAGCTTGGAAAATCTGGCCGACCAGCTGGGTACGGCGGCCGATGCGATCGCCGAATACGCGCACAATTGCCTTGTGATTCTCGCCTTGGACTTCCGCTACGTCTTCGAGGGCGCGCTGCATCTGGCGCACCGCCTGCTTGGAGTCCGTAAGCAGAACCACGCTGTGCCGCGAAAGCGAGCACAAGTGGAGGCTGTGGCCTTCGCAGGCCTGCAGCACCTGGCTTAGCGTTTGGGCATCGGCCTGACGCCGCAAACGGGCCTCCACGATCACCACCCCGCGCTTGGCAGTGATGGCCCGTACCGCCGGCTGTACACCTTCAGGCACAATGCGCGTTCCCCGGCTCTGCGGCCGACGGGAGTTGCGCACGTACACGGGAATGTTCTTTTCCGTGGCCGGCAGCAGCGTGGCCGGATGCAGCACCTTGGCCCCCGCATGCGCCAGTTCCGCCGCTTCCGCGAAGCTGATGCTGGGGATGAGGCGGGCATCGGGGCAGAGCCGCGGGTCGGCGGTCATGATGCCGTCGACGTCGGTCCAAATCTCCAACGCGCCGGCGTCCAGCCCGGCAGCCACCAGGGCGGCGGAAAAATCCGAACCTCCCCGGCCCAAAGTGGTGGGCGTGCCCTCAACCGTGGCGCCGATAAAGCCGCCCAGCACCGGCACTTGCCGGCTCGCCAACAGCGGTGAAACCTGCTGGCACAAGCGGAGGTCCGTTTCCTCGCGCAGCGGGGCCGCGCAACCATGAGCCTCATCGGTAACCATACATTCCCGCGCGTCCACCCAGGCGGCATTACTGCCCTGCGCGCGCAAAGCGTCAGCCAGCAGACGGCTGGAGAGGAGTTCTCCCTTTCCCACCAGGCGGTCGGAGGTGCGCTTGCTGAACTCCCCCAGCGCGGCTACCCCCTGCAGCACCTTCTCCGCTTCCTCGCACTCGCTCCGCAGATAACTCTGAAGCGCTTCCCCCGCAGTCTTTGGCAATAGCTCTCCCGCCAGGCGGCTATGTCGTTCCTGGATGGCATGCAGGCTTGCCTTGGCTGCGGACAGCCTTCCGCTTGCCGCCTGCTCCCCGGCGCTCAGCAATTGATCGGTTACCCCGGCCAGAGCACTTACGACCACCACTACAGGTTGGTTTCGTTGGGCCACAATGCGGACCACCCGGCGGAGCGCGTCGCTATCCTCAACCGAGGTGCCGCCAAACTTCAGCACCACGGTCCCTGATAGGCGCCCTTGCCCGCCTTGGGCCCCTTTTTCTGCTGCCTTCGACATCTTTGCCATCCTTCCGGCTGCCCCGAATTTCGACGCCAATAAAAAAACCCACCGCCAGATTTAGCTTCTGGCGGTGGGTTTGGGTATCTATGAGTGCTGTTTAGCTTACCCGGCGCCCTCCTCCAGAAGCACAGTAATTCGCATGGCCATTGTTGTCATGGTCATTGTGCGGACCGTGTTCTGGATGAGGTAACTCATAAGAGCGTACGCCACTATAAACAACAATGGCCGCTGCGGTCAAGTCCGGGCGCCGGATCCGGCGATGACCTTGGTACTCGTCCGTTCCGCGCGCTGGTTTGTGCGAGCGAGTCCTAACTACCGGATTGCAGTTGATATCAGCAGCTGTCGGCAGTCACAGTCACCTGTGGCCGTCATCACTGAGACGGGCGTCAGGCCCACACAAAAATAAGCCAATCAGTCAGCTTGACGTCACTGGTGATGTCGTGAAAGTTGCAGTTCGTATTGCTATCTTCCTGGGCTTGGCAGTTGGATTGTGCGCGCCTGCGCCGGTGGGCGCGAGCGACAATCCAAATCCCCGTAGTCCAAGCGAGCCCAAAGTCCTGGTCATGAACGCCTCGCAAATCCAGGATCTGAAAAAGCGCGCCCAGGCCGGTGAACCCGAAGCCCAATACATTCTGGGTTCTGCCTACCGTGGTGGCGGTCCCATCCTGGCCAAAGATTTAGCCGCCACCCTGCTGTGGTGGCAAAAGGCGGCTTTGCAGGGCCATCCGGGCGCGCAGAACGGTTTGGGCTACATGTACCAGAATGGGGAGGGGGTGGCGCAGGACTTCTCCCAGGCCGCCAAGTGGTACCGCATGGCCGCCGAACAAGGCGATGCCGCTGCCCAGAATAACTTGGGCGCTCTTTACTTCTCCGGCCAGGGAGTCCACCGCAGCTACAGCCGCGCGTTTGATTGGATCGGCATGGCTGCCAGCCAGGGATTGGCCACCGCCCAGCACGGCCTGGCCATCATGTACCACCACGGCAAAGGTACCAGCCGGAACCTGGCGGAAGCGCTGGGTCTTTACCGCCAAGCCGCCCTGCAGGGCTTCCCCCAAGCACAAAACGCACTGGGCTCCATGTACCTGCGGGGCGAAGGCGTCAGTCGCGACCCGGCTCAAGCCTTTCACTGGTTTCAGTTCGCCGCAGAGCAGTCCTTGCCCGAGGCGGAGAACAATCTTGGTTACCTCTACAGCACCGGGCAGGGCGCCAGCCGCGACTACCACGAAGCTTGGCGCTGGTTCAGCCGCGCAGCGGAACAGGGATTGACGGCCGCCGAGGTGAATCTGGGAGCTTTGTACATCAACGGCCATGGTGTCCCTCTGGATTATGTGGAAGGCTATAAATGGCTCAGCCTGGCGGCCACCCAGGGCTCCACAAGCGCGGCCCAAGCCAAGCAGTTCCTCAGACCCATCATGACCGCGAAGCAGTTAGCGGCGGCCGATTACCGGGTTGCGCAATGGCGGCAGGTGCACCTCGTCTCGCTGCAAGATGCGCCCAACCGACAGCTGCTGAGTGCCCGGTAGCTGCTAGCTGGCCATCCGTGCTCCCTGCCGATTGCCAGCTATTCTCCTGCTCATATCACGCCGCTGTGTGATTACGGTCATCGGCACTGGCCCGTCCGGAAGCTGAGAATAGGAGCAGACGAAACGAGGTAACCTCATGACGGCTCTCTTCGGGCTGGTGATGGTGTGGGGAATTTTGACCACAGTTCTCGTGGTCCTGCTCATCTATCGCGGCACCTTGACCATGCGGGAGGATGATCAGTTGTTTCTCGATCAGGCGGAGTCGCACATGGAGAAGGAGCAGATGGAAATCATGCAAAGAGCGGACCGTCTGGGCCCGTTCATTCGCGTCTTCGGTGCGGCTTCCGGCGCGCTCATCATCGTGATCGCCGGGGTATGGTTCTATCAGGCAATTACCGCGGTGCGCTGAGGCGCATCACGAATCCGTAAGCGGCTCCAGGTCGCCGCCAGGAAGCTGCGGAATGTAATCCGCCTGGCACACCCGCTCTGTGATCTTCTGGAAGTGGTAGCCCATCACCGCCAGGGTGATGGCCGTTCCGAAGGCATGGCGGTAACGGGTGGCGGCGTCGAAAATAAATTTCCAGTAGCTGGAGCGGCCTTCGCTAAAAATGCCTTGCTTGATAAAGGAGCGCGCTAAGGCCCGGTAATCGGAAAACACGCGCCGTGGCTGATACTCCGGCTGGTACCGGGCGAGAAATTTTCGCGCCCGCTCGTAGTAATTGTCCTGGTCGTAGATGCGCTTCAGAATGGAGCGGTAGCCCTCCACTAGCCGGCGCGGATCCATTTTGGGGATGAAATTCAGGTTGCAGTCGAAATTATCGCCGTCACCATCCTGCAGCAGCCGTCCTTCCTTGCTCAGCCGCCGGTAAAGCTGTGTTCCCGGGAGGGCCTGTAACAGCCCCACCATGGCCAGGGGAATGGCACTCTCCTGGATGAATTCCACCTGGCGCTCGAAAATGTCCTCCGGATCGTTGTCGAAGCCCACGATGAATCCAGCCATCACTTCCATGCCGTAGCTCTGGATGCGGCGCACACTCTCCAACAGGCTGCGCCGCGTGTTCTGCATCTTTTGCGCTTCCTTCAGGCTGGCCTCCACCGGCGTTTCAATGCCCAGGAACACGCGGATAAAGCACGCCTCCTTCATCATGCGCAGCAGGTCATCATCGTCGGCCAGGTTGAGCGAGGCCTCGGTAAAGAAGGTGAAGGGGCGCCCATGGCGCGTATTCCACTCCGCCAGCACGGGCAACAGTTCTTTCACCTTCTTCTTGTTGCCGATGAAATTGTCATCCACAAGGAAGACCGAACCGCGCCACTTGCGCGCATAGAGCTGTTCCAGTTCGGCTACCACCTGCTCTGGGGCCTTGGTGCGCGGGCGGCGCCCGTAAATTTCGATGATGTCGCAGAATTCGCAGTTGAAAGGGCAACCGCGGGAAAACTGGATGGCTGTCGAGCTGTATTTCTTCAGATCCACCAGGTCCAGGTCGGGCAGCGGCGTGCGCGCCAGGTCGGGTAAGTTGGCCGCGGTGTAGAGCGGTTTTGCGGTGCCGCTCTCCAGGTCGCGCACCAGTTCCGACACCAGGTCTTCTGCTTCCCCGACCACCACGTGATCGGCGTACTCCCGGATATCGGCCACGCCGCTGGTGATCGGGCCGCCGAGCACGGTGCGCAAGCCACGCGCACGGCAACGCTCCATCAGCTTCTGCAGTTCCTGCTTGTGCACCAGCATTCCGCTGAGCAGCGCCACGTCGGCCCAGCGCAGGTCAGCCTCGGTCAGCCGCCGAATGTTGGTATCCACCAGCCTCTTGTTCCAGTGCGCCGGCAACAGGGACGCCACCGTCAGAAGTCCCAATGGCGGGTATGCCGAGCGCTTGCCCTCAAAGGGCAGCGCGTGTTTGAAACTCCAGTACGTGTCCGGCCATTCTGGGTAGAGCAAAAGAGCGTTCATGGGGATTCAAGACTGCGGGAACAAAAAACCGGAAATCTCAGTACTCTGACTAGAAAACTCAGTACTTCTTACTATCAGTACTTCTTACTAAATGAGAAGGCCGCCAATGCCAATTCGATGTCCGTCCCTCACCCAGCGACGAATTTAATACTTTTTCTGACCAGCTAGTAAGTCTCAGCGGCGGCAGACTTGTCAACCCTTATTCAGTGAGTCGCCAGGTCAGAGACCTGTTCGAGGTCCATTGTAATCTTCCTGGCCACCTGCTCCGGTTAAAACATACTGAGAGGCGCAGCGTAGTGACTGGGGCATCTCATTTCAGGAGAATACCTTATATTGACTTGCTGGGCTCGTCATATTGGCTTGCTGGGCTCGTCAGGAGTAGCCCCGGTTGCGCTGACGTAGAGCGCTGGTCGCCCGTTCGCGTACTGGGTGGTGAGGATATGCCGGCAAGCTTCGCAACAGGCCACCAGGATGCCGCCATCCGGAGCTTCGGCTACCGCTCCGCCTGCTGCCAGCCCACGAACCGCTATGGCTGCCAGCAGAGTGTCGCGGTCGTGCAGCATACCTGGGACCAGGAGCTTCCCGCACGCGTCACAAGCAATGGTTATGCCCATACTGATTGGATGCCGGGCGTAGGTATAAGTTTTCATGAGATCCTGAGGGGGGCAAGTTCAGTGCTGGATAGGTCTTTGTAATCTGGTGTTTGGAAGAGGTACAAGCTCGCATGTTCCCCGCCGCCTGTCACGGCCCTGAGTGTCCCGAATCACCGCGGCCAGTTCACATCTCAGGCAAAATGACCCTTGGGCACAGAGGCCCAATTGGCGATCACGACGAGACGGCAATAATCCGGCGAGCGAGTCTGCTTGGCCTGGCCAAGTCACCGGTGGTTCCTGTGCCCGCTTTGCTGCAGCAATCCCCTTGCTCCACCTTCGTTTCCCGGCTTAGTGTGGAGCGGTGAAGCTTCCTCGCTGTAGCGGCATCCTGCTGCACATTACTTCTCTTCCGGGCGGACACGGCGTCGGGGACCTGGGGCCGGCCGCATACGATTTTGCCGATTTCCTGGCCGCCGCCGGACAAAAGCTGTGGCAGGTTCTGCCCCTCAATCCTACCGGTTACGCCGATTCTCCCTACCAGTGCTTTTCCGCTTTTGCCGGTAATCCGCTGCTGATTGACCTGCACAGCCTGCGCCAGCAGGGCATTGTGGATTCCGGGCAGTTGAGCCATGCGCCGCGCTTTTGCGACGAATGTGTGGATTACGCAGCAGTTATCGAGTTCAAGACGGGCGTGCTGTGCCGTGCGGCGCAAACCTTCCTCTCAGAGGCGTCGGCACCCGAGCGGGCCCGGTTCGAAGCCTTCTGCCAACAGCAATCCCCCTGGCTGGACGACTATGCCGTTTTTATGGCCTGCAAGCAGACCCAGCCCGGGCCCATATGGACCAACTGGCACTCTCCCCTCCAGCGGCGGGATGCAGCCGCCCTGCAGCAGTTGCGAAAGGAACTGGCGGCAGAAATCTCCGCCCTCAAGTACTGGCAGTGGGAATTCTTTCGCCAGTGGGAAAAGCTCAAGTCCTACTGCGGGGAGCGTGGTATCCGCATGATGGGCGATATCCCCATTTACGTAGCCTACGACAGCGCCGATGTGTGGGCCCACCGGGAGCTTTTTTACCTGGATGAAGATGGCAAACCCACCGTCGTCGCCGGCGTGCCACCCGACTACTTCAGCGCCACCGGCCAGCTTTGGGGTAATCCCATCTACCGCTGGGACGTTATCGCCGCCTCCGGGTACCAGTGGTGGATAGAACGCTTCCTCGCCGCCCTGCGGTTGTTCGATATCGTGCGCATTGATCACTTTCGCGGCTTCGAAGCCTACTGGCAGATCCAGGCCGGCGAGCCTACCGCCATCAGCGGCCGCTGGGTGAAAGGTCCGGGTGCGGAGTTGTTCCGCGCGGTCCAGGGCGTACTGGGCGAACTTCCCATTGTGGCTGAAAACCTGGGCGTCATCACCCCTGAGGTGGAGGCCATCCGCAGGCAGTTCCACTTTCCCGGCATGAGCCTGCTGCAATTCGCCTTCGGCAACGATCCCCAGGGTCCCTCCTTCCGGCCACACAATTATGAACGCGAGCTGGTGGCCTATACCGGCGGGCACGACAATGACACCACCGTGGGCTGGTGGAACAGTTCCGGGGCCGCCGACAGTACTCGCACTCCCGACGATGTCCGCCGCGAGCATGCCTTCGCCCGCGCCTATCTGGGCTTCGAAAATGAGCCCATCAACTGGGTGCTGATTCGCGCCGTGCTGGCCTCCGTCGCCGACGTAGCCGTCATTCCTTTGCAGGATGTGCTGGGATTAGGAAGCGAGGCCCGCATGAACCTGCCGGGAACGGTCGGCGGCAACTGGAAGTGGCGTTACCGCCCCGAAAGCCTCACGGCTGACCTGTGCGGCCGCCTGCGCGAGCTAACGGCCATGTACGATCGCTGAGCTGAATTGAGGTTGCGACATGAAACCCGCCCGTTCCTTCTGGCAGATCTGGAATATGAGTTTCGGCTTTCTCGGCATCCAGTTCGGCTGGGGGCTGCAGATGGCCAATATGAGCGCCATCTACGAATACCTGGGCGCACGTCCAGACCAGATCCCCATTCTCTGGCTGGCCGCCCCGTTAACCGGCCTCATCGTTCAGCCCCTGATCGGCCACGCCAGCGACCGCACCTGGGGCCGGTTGGGCCGCCGTCGTCCTTATTTTCTAGCCGGCGCCATTCTCAGCTCTTGTGCCCTAGTCCTTATGCCACGAAGTTCCGCCCTGTGGATGGCCGCGGGTCTGCTCTGGATTCTGGACGCCTCCATCAACGTCAGCATGGAGCCCTTTCGTGCTTTTGTGGCGGACATCCTGCCACAGGAGCAGCGCACCAGCGGGTTCGCCATGCAGAGCCTGTTCATCGGACTGGGCGCCGTGGGCGCCTCGGTGCTCCCCTGGCTGATGACCAATGCTTTCCACGTCAGCTCCCAAAGCGGTTCCGCCCACGCCATCCCGCTCACCGTCCGGCTCTCCTTCTATATAGGCGCGGCGGTATTTTTCAGCGCCGTGCTCTGGACCATCTTCACGACTCCCGAGTACCCGCCGCAGGACCTGGAGGCTTTTCGCGCCGCCAAGGCCGGCCACGCTGGGCTGTGGCGCAACGCACGACAGATTGTGGGCTCCATCGCCGCCATGCCCCGCACCATGCGGCAATTGGCCTGGGTGCAGATTTGCACCTGGCTGGGCCTGTTCTGCATGTGGCTTTATTTCCCCGTGGCGGTGGCTCACAACGTGTTTGGCGCGCCCAACCAGGCATCGCCCCTTTACTCCGCGGGCGTGGAGTGGGGCGGCATCTGTTTTGCTCTCTATTCCGCCGTTTGCTTCGGCTTCTCGTTTCTGCTGGCGCCCCTCGCTAAGCTGTTGAACCGTAAGCTGGCCCATAGCCTCTGCCTTTTCTGCGGCAGCCTGGGCCTGCTCTCCGTATTTTTGATCCACGATAAGTACCTGCTGCTGCTATCCATGAGCGGCGTGGGCATCGCCTGGGCCAGCATTCTGGCCATTCCTTATTCCATTCTGGCGGGCGCGCTCCCGGCGGAAAAGATGGGCGTGTACATGGGCGTTTTCAATTTCTTCATAGTGATTCCCGAAATCATCGCTTCCCTGGGCTTCGGCTGGGTGATGGTCCACCTGCTGCATAACGACCGCCTGGCGGCGGTAGTGGCGGGAGGGGTGTTTCTGCTGCTGGCTTCGCTCTTGATGCAGCGGGTTGAAGATCCTCAGGGCGCTACTCAACCGCAGGCTGCGGAAGTTAAGGTGGCGACCTCGGGTTAGTTCCTTCCAACCGCCAAGGCCCGCTGCCGGGTACCTGCTACGTCAGGTACAGCTTCCCATGATTCAGCTTGTGCTGCAGGCTGGCCGCCAGGTTGTCAATGTCGCTCGCCGCCAGGTTGCAGGCGATGCGTTCATCCACGAACGGACTAGGGTTGCTGCCCACGGCATCGCGCCGCAATTGGATGAGCAGGCCCTGCATGGCCGCGGGGTCAAACTTCTGAGGCGAAAGGTGCACGAGTTCGCTGAGCGTCTCGCCCAGCGACAACGGCTGACGGTAGGGACGCTCGCTGGTCATGGCGTCAAATGCGTCCGCCAGGGCGACGATCCGCGAGGGCAGGGGCACGTCTTCCAACCGCAGGCCATCGGGATACCCGGAGCCGTCCGCCCGTTCGTGGTGCCAGCGCACCACCTCGGGTACCTGCGGCCAGGGAAATTGCACTCCGCTCACAATCTGGTGCCCCACCACCGTATGGTCGGCCATCAGCCGGAATTCCTCCGGATCCAGGGCGGCGGGCTTGGCAAACAGGTGCTTGTCCACCGCCACCTTGCCGATATCGTGCAGGTATCCGGCCGAGCGCAGGGCGGCCACTTCTCCCGGTTCCATGCCCATGGCCTCACCGATTCCGGCGGAGTAACGCCCCACGCGCAGCGAGTGCCCGTGGATGTTGATGTGCTTCACATCTATGGCCGCGGCGAAGGCCTCCAGCGCGTTGTCATAGAAGCCGTGCATGGAGGCCAGCAGGCGCAGGTTCTCCGAGACCCGCTGCGCTAGCGTCTGCTGCAGCGAATGGTTGTGCACTGCCAGGGCCACATAGCTGGAGAGCAGCCCCAGGGACTCCAGGTCTTCCTCGCTGTAGGCGGCATCGCCTTCCCGGCGTCCGAGAGCGATCACCCCCACCAGCTTGCCGCCCACGGTAAGCGGCGCAATGCATTTGAACAGCTCCGGCGCGACATTGCCGTTGGAGCTGAGAAAGGTATCGGAACTGGCCGCCAGCAGCAGGCGCGGTCCGCGCGTCGTGGTGAGAGCGTGCACGTGCCGGGGCAGCAGGGGAATGAACGCCGGCTCTGGCAAAAGCGTAAAGCCCTGCGCCGCAATGGTGGTGATGAGAGCGGGCTTATCGGTGAATGTAAAGAGCGCGCCTTCGCGGGCGCCGCTCGCCTCCAGCACGGCGGCGAGTGCGCTGCTGGCTATCTGGACAAAGTCGCGCTCCGAGGTCATCTGCGGGCCCAGGTCGGAGAGCGCCTCCACCGTCAATAGCAGACGCCGGAAGTTGTTCTTGGTCACCGCCAAGCAGACGCGGCGAGAATGCAGAGCAATCTCAGGTTACCATGCGCACTTCTGTGCCAGGGAGAGCGTGCTTAGTGGTTAGTTTGGTGCCGAAGAGGCGGCACTTGGCATTTAGCACTTAGCATTTGGCCAATGGTGATTGTGCCGGGCGGTGCTAATCGCGCGGCGGCCAAGTGCCAGCTTCCCTTAGAAATGCTCCTCCAGTTCCGCGAACCTCTCCACCAGCAGCAGGCGTGAGGGCAGTTCCGCCTTTGCCAGTTCCTCGTGCTCCAGTATCCAGGTGTTGCCGTGGGGCACGAACACGGCGTTCAGCCCGGCTGCCAGCGCCGGGTTGATGTCGGACTTGGGGCTGTTGCCTACCATCCAGGTGGTGCCGTGGCCCAAGCCATACTTCGAGACCACCTCGCGGTAGGTGCTGCTGTCTTTTTCGGCGACAATCTCGACGGCAGCGAAATAATCCTTCAGCCCCGATCGCTCCACCTTGCCCGATTGCTCCGGAACCGCTCCCTTGGTCAGCAGGATAAGATGGTGCCGCCCGGAGAGGTACTGCAGTGTCTCCGGAACGCCGGGCAGGATTTCCACCGGATGGTCTGCGATACTGTGGGCGAAACCCACAACCTTCTGGTGCAGTTCCGGTGTGATGGGCTCCAGCGAGATGCGCTCGAAGGTGTCCACCAGCGCGTGGGCGAAGCTGTGCATGCCATAGCCGTGCTTGAGAATGCATTCGCGCTCCACCTCATTCAGAATTGCTCGCACCTCTTCCGCTGTGTAGCTCTGGTGATTAAGAAAGGAGATGAAGTGGGCGATGGCGCGCTCGAAGTAGATGTTGTTCTCCCAGAGCGTGTCGTCGGCGTCAATCAGCAGCGCCTGCCCGCCGTTGATGTTCACCCCGTTCGCCATTGTCCTTTATGATATCCGGTGTCGAATGGTTTTGTGCCCGTCATCCAAAGGATCAACACTAATTCGTAGCAGGGCCTGAAACGAGGAGCGCGCAAGCAGCTTCACCCATAGAACATGGCTTCGATTATTCCTCGCCTCACTTCCTAGGGGATTTCTCAGCGCTCTCTGCGGTAAAGGTTTTCCCTTGCTAGAATTCTACTGATGAGAATTCTCCCCTGGCTGGCTGTCCTCATATTGGTTCTATCGTCCATGAGCGTCGCAGCGCAAAAAAAGAAAGCCCCGCGCTCTTACCGCAGCGCCGGCGACAAGCCGGTTTCCATCCGCCTCGGTCTCGCCACTGGTTTGCCGCAGCAACTAGCCAAGTGGCGGGTGGTGCGCATGCCCTTCCGCTCCGCCGGAGTTACCCCCCGACAGCGCCGCATGGTGCAAAAGCTGGTGGACGCCTGCCGCTACCTGGACGACATTTACTGGCGGCAAAGCGACCCCGATGGCCTCACCTTGTTTCATGAACTGGAGGGCAACAGCAACCGCATTGACGCCAACGTGCGCCGCATGCTGATGATCAACGGCTCGCGCTTCGACCTGTTGCGCAACAACGAGCCCTTCGTGGGCCTGCAGCCCATGCCCCCCGGACGTGGCTTCTATCCTCCGGACCTCACTCGCGCCCAGATCGAGCAATATGTGCAACAGCATCCTGAGAGCAAGGCGGAGATTTACAGCCCTTACACACTGGTGCGCTGGCGAGGCAAGGAATTGGCCGGGGTGCCCTACCACGTCGCCTACCGGTCGCTTCTGGGACCTGCGGCGCGAGACCTGCGTGCGGCCGCCGCCCTGAGCGACGATCCCACATTCGCCAACTTTCTGCGCCTGCGCGCCGACGCCCTCCTTACCGACGACTACTACCAGAGCGACCTCGCCTGGCTAGACCTGAAGGATCCTAAGTTCGACGTCATCTTCGCGCCTTATGAGACCTACCTCGATGGCCTGCTGGGGGTGAAGACCTCCTACGGTGCGGCCGTGCTTATCCGTGACCAGGCGGAAAGCCGCAAGCTGGCTCTCTACCAGAAATTTGTCCCCGAGATCCAGGATGCGTTGCCCCTGGCGGAGGAAGACCGTCCCTCCAAGCGCGGCCTGGCCACCCCCATGGAGGTGATGGACTCGCCTTTTCGCGGCGGCGACCTGCGCCACGGTTACCAGGCGGTGGCCGACAATCTACCCAATGATGCCCGCATTCACGAGGCCAAGGGGACGAAGAAAATTTTCTTCAAGAACTTCATGGACGCGCGTGTGAACTATGTGATTCTTCCCGTCGCCAAACGCGTCATGCGCCCCGATCAGGCCGCCAAAGTGACCGGCGAAGGCTACCTCGCGGGCACCCTGCTGCACGAAATCTCCCACGGTCTGGGCCCG
This sequence comes from Terriglobales bacterium, assembly GCA_035496875.1. Lineage (GTDB taxonomy): Bacteria > Acidobacteriota > Terriglobia > Terriglobales > Acidobacteriaceae > JAICWP01. The sequence goes on from DATJEH010000064.1 coordinate 41,627, forward strand.
GCGTTCGCACGTACTTCCGCGGGCAAAGCGGATATTCGCGAAGCCATCGGCCCTACCTACAGCGAACTGGAGGAGGCCAAGGCCGACGCCGTCGGCATGTTCGGGCTGAAATGGCTGGTGGAGCATGGCGCACTTCCCAAATCGCGCCTGCAGGAGTATTACGCTTCCTACGTTGGCGGCCTCTTCCGCACCGTGCGTTTTGGAACCGGCGAGGCCCACGGCCGCGCCGAAATGATGGAATTCAACTACCTCACCGAGCAGCGAGCGGTTACCCACGATTCCGCCACCGGCCGCTACGCCATTGACTACGCCAAAATGCCGGCCGCCGTGGAAGCTCTCGCTAAAGAGTTGCTGGAGCAGGAAGCCACCGGCGACCGCGCCCGCGCCGAGGCCTGGTTCAAAAAATACGACCTCATGCCCGAACAGCTGAAAGCCTCCTTGCAGAGGGCCGCCGCCGTTCCCGTGGACATTGACCCGGTCTTTTCCTTCCCCGATCAAGTGAAGTAAGAGCCGTTTCAGGGTCTCAGCTCTCGAACCCTTGGTTATAACGGCTCCCGGGGGCTTTAGCCCCGGTGACTGCGGACTCCAATAGATTCCTGGCTTGTCGCGTCCTGGCGCACGACATCACTATTGACCCCCCTTATGGATTCGCGTACAACACTCTTACTTCTGGGGTACCCTGCCGTTTCGTTCCCCGTCGGGAGATAGCTCATGTCTGCGCGGCCCTTTGTCCGTTTTGCGGGATACGCTTGTGTTGTTCTGCTGTTGTTGTTGGCGGTCGGGATTACTTTCACAGTGGGCTGGCGCCCCATCATAGGGCCCCGCGAGCGTGCCCTGACCAACCGCCATTTTGAAGCCACGCCCCAGCGCCTCAAGCGCGGCGAATACCTGGTGGAGCACGTCTCCCTGTGCTACGGCTGCCATACCAGCTTCGATGCCAAGGGCAAGGACACTCCCCAGTTCCTGGAGGCCAAAGGCGCGGGCCGGGCCCTTACGGACGAGAGTGGCTTCCACGTGGTGGCTGGCAACATTACGCCTGACCCTGAGACCGGCATCGGCAACTGGACCGATGACGAACTAGCGCGCGCCATCCGCGAGGGCATTGGGCGCGATGGCCGGACGCTGTTTCCCATGATGCCTTACCAGAATTTCCGCCACATGTCGGACGAAGATCTGGCCTCGGTGATCGTCTACCTGCGCGCGCAGCCGCCGGCCCACAACCAGCTCCCTCCGACGCAAGTGCCTTTTCCCGTGTCGCGGCTGATCAATAATGTCCCGCAGCCGGTCACGACTGTCGTCTCTGCCCCCGATCCCGCGAACCCGGTCGCTTATGGCAAATATCTGGTAACTGCGGTGGGGATTTGCGGCGGCTGTCACACCCCACGCGACAACCACGGCCAGCCCATCGCCGGCATGTACATGGCCGGCGGCAACATCTTCGACGAGAGCGGCCACGCGGTAGCCAGTAGCAATATCACTCCCGACCCCTCCGGTATTTCCTACTATGACGAAGCTACGTTCGTGCGGATGATCCGCACCGGCTCGGTCAAGGGACGCAAGCTCAACGTGATGATGCCTACTTGGGCCTTCAACGGGTTAACCGATCAGGATTTGAAGGCAATCTTTGCCTACTTACGCACCATTCCGCCGGCCCGGCACCACATTGACAATACGGAGAAGGCTTCTCTGTGCAAAATTGACGGCCACATGCACGGGATGGGTGCGTTGAACTAGAAGAGTGCTTTAACCGTGGCACCGGCGTCTCGCCGGCCTACCTTTTGTGGCGCGGGCGCGCCCCGCCGGCGTAAGAAGCCATACTAGTTGTTGTCATCCTGAGCGCAGCGAAGGACCTGCTTTTCCGTCAAGGCGCCGGTCAGGCCGCGAAATCCACCCGGGCTGGATACGGAATGATGCCGGCGTGGTGCCCCATGTCGAGCAGGCGGCGCACCGCTTCCCGCCCGTCGGGGCCGTAGTCCAGCGTGCGCTCGTTCACATACATGCCGACGAACTTATCGGCCAGCTGCGCATCCAGGTCGCGTCCAAACTGTTTGGCATACTCCAGCGCTTCCTCGCGATGATCAAGCGCGTACTGGATGCTGCCGCGCAGCGCTTTGGCCACCCCGGCAATGGTCTCCACACCCAGGCTGCGCCGGATAGCGTTGCCGCCCAAGGGCAGCGGCAGGCCGGTCATCTTCAGCCACCACTGGCCCAAATCCACAACTTTCTGCAGCCCGCTCTTGGAATACGTGAGCTGGCCTTCGTGAATGATCAGGCCGGCCTCGTATTTGCCTTCCACCACCTGGGGAATGATCTGGTCGAAGGGCACCACCGCGGTCTCAATGCCGGGCGCGAACAGCCGCAAGGTCAGGTAAGCCGTGGTCAGTGTGCCCGGCACCGCCACCTTGATGTTTTTTACCTCGCTCTGCGAAAACGGCCGCGTGGCCACAATCATCGGCCCGTAGCCCTCGCCCACGCTGCCGCCCGAGGAGAGCAGGGCGTAGTTGTCCTGGATGTAAGGGTAGGCGGCGAAGGAGATGGCGGTAAGGTCGTAAACCGCGTCGTGCGCCTTGCGGTTCAATGTTTCAATGTCGCAAAGCGTGTGCGTGAAGCGCAGCCCGGGGACCCGCACCTTGTTGGTGGCCAGTGCATAGAACATGAAAGCGTCGTCGGAGTCGGGGCTGTGAGCCACCGTGATTTCGCGGACGCCCGTCTCGCTTTCCGGTTCGGCTATGTGCGATGGGTTGGCGGGAGTCACGGGTTCACCCGGTAAGTGCGGCGAAAGCGGCTGGCGGCGCCCGATGCGGCCATGACCTTGATGATTTCGGCAAACACAAACGGATAAAGCCCGAAAGCCGCCGCCTGGGCGAACCGTGCGTGGGCGATCAGCATCAGCCAGGAAATGCCGCTCGCGAACAGCACCACCTCCGCCGCCACTGCTGCCACCATGGCCCGGGTGAAGCTCCGGCTGCCGTGTTCCCACAGCCATCCGGCGACAAACGCCACGATCGGATAGGCAATCAAATATCCGCCCGTCGGCCCCAGCAGTTGCGCGATTCCTCCCGGGCCGGCGGGATTAAAGAACGGCAAACCTATCGCTCCCTCCGCCAGGTACAGCGCCAGCGCTGCGAATCCGCGGCGGCTTCCCAGGACCAGACCCACCAGCAGCACAGCAAAGTTCTGCAGCGTCAGCGGCACTGGAGTGAAGGGCAGCGGAACAGTGATGTGCGCGCATAGCGCCACAAACAGGCTGGCGCCCACCACCAGCGCGAAATTGCGTGCCAGAGCATGAGAGCGGGAGGGAAGAGTGCGGAGAATAATCTGCGAGCTCATATGTCACCTGTGTAACGGCACAGGATACCAGAAGAAGGCGCCAGGAGTCGGTATCGAGGTGCGCCACATTTGGCCGCCTCCGCGCGTTGATTCCCTGGAGGATGTTTGCCGGCCAAATGTGGGGATTTACGCGAAAATGGACTATTCATACCGCAGCGCGACCATGGGGTCTACGCGGGTTGACCGGCGCGCGGGAATCCAGCAGGCCGCGAAGCTGACGGCCGCGAGCAGAACCACTACTGCCACATAGGTGACGGGATCGCTTGGGCTCACCCCCATCAGCACCTTGCTCATGGCGCGCGTCAGCCCGAACGCGGCGAGCACGCCAGCCAGAACGCCACCGGCAACCAGCATTAGCCCTTGGCGGGAAATCAGGTTTAGAATGTCGCCGCGTGTGGCGCCCAGCGCCATGCGCACCCCGATTTCGTGCGTACGTTGTACCGCAGAAAAAGAAACCACGCCGTAGGTGCCCACCACGGCCAGCAGCAGTCCCATCGCTCCCAGAATTCCCGCCAGGGAGGCCGCCAGTTGGAAGATGAATAATCCCGCCAGCCCATGTACCGTTTCCTGCATGGTGGCCGCTTGCATGATGGGCATGTCCGGCGCCAGGCGCTGGATTTCACGCTGCACCACCGGAAGCATCGCCTCCGGCGGTCCGGCTGTCCGCGCCTGCAACGACGCCAGCGACCCGTAATCCTGCGCCAGAGGCACATAGAAGTAGGGTTGTGGGTCGGAGGAAATGAACCAGTACTGCCCGTCCGCCGCTACCCCCACTACCTCAATCCACGGTCCGCTGGCGCTCTTCAGGCTGAAGCGCTTGCCCAGGACGTCCTCATTCGGCCACAGCCGCCCGGCCATGGTCTGGTTCACAATTGCCACCCTAGGCGCCGTTTCACTGTCGGAATCGGTGAAGGAACGGCCCCGCAGCAGCGGCACCCGCATGGTCGGGAAATATCCCGGATCAACGCCGTTGTAGGAAATCTCGGGAGGCTTCTGGTCAGGGGGCAACTGCCGCCCTTTTACGAAAATTGAGCTGCCCTGGCTGGGATACGCCATAGGCACGGTGCGGGCCAGGCTCGCATACTTTACCCCCGGCAGAGCCCTAACCCGGCGCTCCAGTTCGCGATAGAAATTCTTGGTGCGCGCCTGGTTGTACCCTACCTGGTGTGGGTCAAGCATTACGCTCACCACGTGCTCGGGGTCAAAGCCCAGGAACATGTGTTCGGCATGGCTCAAACTGCGCACCAGAAGTCCGGCCACGACCAGCAGCATGAGCGAACCCGCAACCTGGGCCACAACCAGCGAACTGCGCAGCCGGTGCCGGTTGCCCTGTTCGCCGCGCCCACTTTCGTGCAGTACCGCGTTCAGGTCGGCGCGCCCCGCCCGCAACGCCGGCCACAAGCCCACGAAAATTCCGGTGAGCACTGCCGCGAGCAGCGTGTAGGCAAACACCTTCCAGTCGAACTGGCAATCTATCCGGAAAGCGTAACCAGCCGAGCTGGTGGTCACGGGACGAAGCAGAGCGCCGGCGGCGGCAATGGCCAGTTCTCCCAGCACCACTCCGGCCGCGCCTCCGAGCAGCGCCACCAGCAGGCCCTCAGTCAGCATTTGCCGGATTAGACGCCGCCGGCCCGCTCCAATCGCGGCGCGAATCGCCATCTCCCGCTCCCGCGCCGCCGCCCGCGCCAGCAGGATGTTGGCTACATTCATGCACGCCAGCAGCAGAACCAGCCCCGGTAGCATCAGGAACAGAGTGGCAATCACGGGAACAAAACTGGAGACCCGCGGCGCCGGCCGCGCCCGCCGCTCCGGAATCACCAGAAACTCGAGCCCCCGGTCGGCCGTCGGGTATTGGGCTGCCAGTCGCTTGGCCACTACGTCCACCGAACCCTGCGCCTGAGCCAGGCTGAGGCCCGGCTTCATGCGTGCGAACAGCATCAGGGACCGGTCGCCCCGGTCGCCCCAAAGGCTATTTCCATCCTCTCCCAGCGCAGTTATGCTCAACGGCAGATAGCCGTCCATGTCAAAGGCAAAGAGCACGCCGTGGAAATCGCGTGGCGCCACGCCGATTATGGTCGCCGGCCTTCCATCAACCGCTATGTGTTTGCCGATCACCGCCGGATCGCCGGCGAACCGCTTCTGCCAGAAGGCATATCCCAGAACCAGATTCAGCGGGCTACCCCGTTGTTCCCCTTCGCCAGGCACAAAAAGCCGTCCCAGCGCCGGTTTCACTCCTAGCGCGCTGAAATAATTGCCCGTGACCGCGCTGTAGGCGAATTGGCCCGGCTTGCCGTCGGCGCTGAGCCCGCCGGAACCGGTGTCATAGCCAAACACGTCGGAGAACACGTCCGCCTGGGCCTTTAAATCGAGCATGTCCAGATAGGAAAGCCGAGAGTTGCCCGTGGCACTGGCCACATCCACAATCTGCTCCGGATGTGGAATAGGTAATGGCCGCAACAGCCAGGCATTCACCACGCTGAAGATGCTGCTGTTAACTCCGATCCCCAATCCCAGCGTAATTACCACGATAGCTGTCAGTCCCGGCGATTTGCCCAGCATGCGCAGCCCATAGCGCGCATCCTGCAGCAGGGAATTGACCAGGGTGATGCCCCGGGCGTCGCGGCACTGCTCCTTGGTTTGCTCCAGACCGCCGAATTCCACCCGCGCCCGCCGCAGCGCTTCCTCGCGTGGCACGCCGCCGCGGATCAGGTCCTCAGCGTAGCTCTCGATATGAAAGCGCAGTTCGGCGTCCATCTCCCGCTCCATATGCCGCCGTCTGAGGAGCGCGCCTGCCCAGGAACGGATGCGAACCGCCACCCTCATATTTCCTCCGGCTTGGTCTGCAGAATGCCGGCGATGATCTCTGCCATGCGGTTCCACTGTTCGGCCTCGGCTTGCAGTTGCCGCCGACCCGCCGCCGTCAGCCGGTAGTATTTAGCTTTACGTTTGTTTTCCGACTCGCCCCACTCGCTGGCTATCCATCCCTGGTCTTCCAGGCGGTAAAGGGCGGGGTAGAGCGAGCCTTGCTGGATCTCCAGCCGGTCCTTGGAAATTTGCTGGATGCGCAGCAGAATGCCGTAGCCGTGCAGCGGCCCCAGCGATACCGCCTTCAGGATCAGCAGGTCGAGCGTGCCCTGGAGAAGCTCCAGCTGCTTGCTCATGGTGGGCTTCCTAGACTGCCTAGGAAGGTAAGACTCTTCTCCTAGAATGTCAAGGAGAGGTCTGCGGGGGAGGCGGAAGAGCGCGGCTTCACCCGCGCCGTAGCAGCAAACTTTTCATGATTGTCATCTTGAGCGCAGCGAAGGACCTGCTTTCGCTTGCGCGCGGATCGAAGCAACGCTGAGAAGGCAAACGCTACACGCCCACCGGATATGGCTTGGCCTGCTGGGGTTCGCCGCTGAACGTGAACCGGAAGAATATGCCCTGGAACAGCGACATCAACCCCGTATACCAATACCCGATCACGAACAGCAGCAGGAAGGGCACAGTCACGAAGTTTTCATTCTCCACCGCGTAGAACACGGTGAGCACGAAGTAGGTTCCGATGAGCAGCTCAATCCACGGTACCCAGCCTAGCCGGCGGCGGTAGGTCCGGGAGCGCGCCTTGTCGGCTTTTGATTCGATGCGGTACTTGGGTGTGCGCGCAAATGCCGACTGCTTCCCAAACAGCGCTTCCAGCACCGCCCGCGAATTGGTAATCGTCAGCCCGATGCCCAGCGCCATCAAAAACGGCAGATATACCAGACACCGGTACCAGTTCTTGGGAAACAGCACCTTCTGCGATACCAGGTAAAAGCTGGAAATCGAGAAGCTCGACGCCAGGAATAAGGGCAGGTCTATGTACAGCATTTGGAACCAGCCCTGGTAGAACCGGATAATCATCGCCGGCAGCAGCAGCACCGAGAGCGCGATCATCAGCGGGTAGCTGATGTTGGCAGTCAGGTGGTACCAGGCTTCCAGCTTCACCCGCCAGGAGACCTTGCTTCTCATCACCTGGGGCAGAATTTTCTTAGCCGTCTGGATCAGGCCCTTGGCCCAGCGCGCTTGCTGCGTCTTGAACGCCGTCATCTCCACCGGCAGTTCGGCCGGACACTCCACATCCTCCAGGTAAACGAATTTCCAGCCCTTGAGCTGGGCCCGGTAGGAAAGGTCGGTATCTTCGGTGAGGGTATCGTGCTGCCATCCGCCAGCTTCTTCAATGGCCTGCCGCCGCCACATGCCCGCCGTGCCGTTGAAGTTAAAGAACACGTTCGAACGCGAGCGCGCCCCATGCTCGAGGATGAAGTGCCCATCGAGCAGGATGGCTTCCACATTGGTCAGAAAGGAATAATTGCGGTTGATGTGCGACCAGCGGCCCTGCACCATCCCCACCTTGGCTTCGGTGAAGTAGTGAATCACCCGCATCAGGAAGTCCGCCGGCGGAACGAAGTCGGCGTCGAAAATCGCCACAAATTCGCCCTGGGCCGTCTTCAGGCCCTCCCGCAGCGCGCCCGCCTTATAGCCCTCGCGGTTGGTGCGGTGATGGTAGCTGATCGGATAGCCCTCGGCCGCATACCGCTCCACCAGGCGCCGGGCCGCGCCCTTGGTCTCGTCCGTCGAGTCGTCCAGAAGCTGGATATCCAGCTTGTCTTTGGGGTAGTCCAGCCGGCAGACCGTGTCCACCAGCCGCTCCACTACGAACTGCTCGTTGAAGATGGGCAGCTGAACCGTCACCCGCGGCAACTCGGCAAAATACCCCGGCGGCCCCTGTGGCCGGTCCTTGCGGTGCTTGTAATAAAGATAGACCAGTGTGTAGCGATGGATGCCGTAAGAAGCCAGCCAGATCAGAACGATGAAGTAAGGAATCAGCAGCGCCAGATCGAAGGCGTTGGCCTGGTAGAGGCCCTTAAACGTGGTATCCAGAAAATGGGTGCGGACGTAATTCGTCAGCCCATGGGGGGCGAACACGAATAGCCCGTACATAAACTCAGCCAGCAACCACAACCTCCCCGACTAACGTGAAATATGACGACTGCTTATTCTACCTAAATATGCTGACCAACTAGCGAAAACCCGGCCGCTAGATAGCTAGTCAGCCAGTCAGCTATGCGCACACTCCATCCCTGAAAGGGGAGGCCGAAACCCTAGCCAATTCGCTGTTAATTCAGGAAGTACGTGCGGTAAAGCGTATCGCGCTGGGCCGGTCGAAACCCCGCGTCACGGATAATGCGCCGCAGTTCCTCTTCCGTGGTGCAGTTGTTCACTCCCGCCGCCTTCACCACATTTTCCTCCAGCATGACCGACCCCACGTCATTGCCGCCGAAGCGCAATCCCAGCTGGCATACCTTCAAACCCTGCGTCACCCAGCTCGACTGCACATTGAGGAAGTTGGAAAGGTACAGCCGGGAAATGGCTAGCGTCTTCAGATACTCCACCGAGGTGGCCTCGTCCCAGTGCCGCCCGCCCAATGCGGTGTTGGCTGGCTGAAAGCTCCAGGGAATAAATGCGGTAAAGCCTCCCGTCTCTTCCTGCAGCTCGTAGAGCCGCTGCAGGTGGTTGACCCGGTGCTCATATTTTTCGCCGCAGCCGAACATCATGGTGGCGGTAGTCCGCATGCCCAACTGGTGCGCTGTGCGATGCACGTTCAGCCAGTCCTCGGTCAGGCACTTCAGGCGGGCAATCTTATAGCGCACTTCGTCGTCCAGAATCTCCGCCCCCCCGCCTGGTATGGAATCCAGCCCCGCCTCGCGCAGACGCAGGATCGTGTCGCGAATGCTCAGCCCGCTGTATTCCGCAATCGCGATCACCTCTGAAGCTGAGTAGCAGTGCAGGTGCACCTGCGGAAAGCGCTGCTTGATGCCGCGCAGCATCTTTTCATGCCAGTCTATTTTCAGGTCGGGATGCAGCCCTCCCTGCATCAGCACACCCGTGCCCCCCAGCTCTACCGTTTCCTGGATTTTTTCGTAGATGGTGTCCAACTCCAGGATGTAGCCCTCTTTGGCCTTGGGCCCCTTAAGGGGCCGGTAAAACGCGCAGAACGTGCAGTACTCGGTGCAGAAGTTGGTGTAGTTGATGTTGCGGTCAATAATGTAAGTAACCACGCCTTCCGGGTGCAACTTGCGCCGCACCGCATCCGCTTCCATGCCGATGCCGATCAGATCAGGCGAATTGAACATCTCCAGCGCTTCTGCTTTGGTCAGGGACATAAACTAACTGGTGAACACTCTATTTTAATGCAAACCGCAGTCCGCTCTAAGTCAACTGATCATTTAGCACTTAGTATCTGGCGCTTGGCCAGCAACCCCCTTGGCAGTTCCCGAACCCTCCACAATGTTCACTGGCTAAATGTTAATTGCCAAATGCTGCTTTCACGCCCTCTGCCGTCCCGACCGCTTCCCCCGCCGTTTTCCCGGCACCGGAAACTCCTCCACCTTCTCCCCTCGCTGCTTTTCCTGCCGCTGCACCTTGGGCCGGTACCACTTGAAGTACAGAAGGGCGGCGAGCGCCCCCACCACGGCCAGGGAGATCAATCCGTAGAGCACCGGCTCGTAGTATTGCGAGAGGCCACTGATGATGGCTTTGCCGTACACATGCCCAACCCAGGCGACCGCGAAATATCGTACCCCGCGGCCGGCGCTCAGGGCTGATAGGAACTTTTTGCGCGGATATTGCAGCACCCCTGCGGCCATTAGAAAGGGAACTATGGGAAAAGGAGGCGGCAGGATACAGCCGATAAACACCGTGATGAAGCCACGTTTTTCAAACCGCTTGTACACCTTCTCGACCCGCTGCTTGCCAACTTTCTTCTCCAGCGTCTCCTCGCCGCCTTTTTCGGCCAGCCGGTAAGTGACATACCCTCCCAGCACCGCGCCCACCGTAGCCATAAATGCGTAATACGGCCACCAGGCTCGCTGGTGTGCTGAAAGCAGAATCACAAACACGTCCACGCTGCCCGGCAGAGGTATCAGGGAGTTGTCGGCCAGACCCAACAGGATCAGCCCTGGACCGCCCAGGCGGTGCAACCACGTCCATACCGGATTGACCAGGAGAACTGATATCAGGAGATTTCGCATGCCTGGACCTGAGGGAACTGCCAATGCCAGATGGAAGCCGAAAGCCAGGAGCCTAAGGCTTACAGCCGGTTAGAAGCATCAGGTGGCCAGCGAGATACTCACGAAAGCTGCAACCCAGCCTTCACGCCCGCAGCCGGCCCGGCGTCGCAGGCTGCAGGAAGTGAATGGGTTGAAGCCGCTCGACCGCCCCACACTCGGCGGCATAGCGGAAGAACAGCTCCATGCCTTCCAGGCAATCTGGGTCGAGCTGGTAATAGATATTTCTGGTCAGGTAGTCCTTCACCTCTGCGGGAGTGATCTGGAGTCGCTTCGACCATTCCATGGCAATCTGCTCCAAAGCCGCTGGCTCCAGCCCATGGTTTCGGGACGCCTGAAAAATCGCTGACAGGTCCAATTCCGGCTGCATCTCCGCCAGGGCGGCCTGGCGCACCGCCCAGAAGGCGAAGACGAATGACTTGCCCGAGAGCCGTTTCCACTCCTCCGCCAAGTCCAGCACCTGGTAGCGGGAGCGGTCCACCTTAAGTGCCGGATCGCCAATGATCAGCGCGGCATCGCATTCCCGCAGCATGGACGTCAGCTTTGGCTCCAGGGAGTGGAAGGCCCGCTCTCCTCCCCACCACTTCTCAAACAGCACCCGGGTGAGCGCCACCGAGGTCATGGAGGAATTGTCGGTGGCCACCGTTTTGATCTTTTCCAGCGGCACTTTGCTGATCAGCAGAATGGACCGCACCGCTCCCCGCGCGGCGATGGCCACCTCCGGGATGATCACCAGCCCTGGAATGCTGTTGTAGGCGATGGCCGGGATGATGCCGATGTCGCCTGTTCCCTCCCGCAGCGCGGCTGCGCACGAGGAGGGCACGCTATAAAAGATGTCGAAATCCTTTGCCGCCATGCCATGGTCGAAGTCCCACATCAGAGGCGCGGTATTGAGATAAGAGATGGCGGAGATGCGAAGCTGGCGCATGCTGCGGAACTGCCAATTCTAGCAGACAGATGGGCTGCCAATGCTCGCCTCTGGCGGACAACTGGTGTGCGACTTAGTCAGGGATAGCTGCTTTGAAAGGGCGCCGCTTCAACTACCTCGCAAATAAGAATTGTCATCCTGAGCTGGGCCACCGATCCCGCTTTGCGGGAGAGGAAGCGCAGCGAACGGACCTGCTCCTGCAGGGCTCGTGTGCACACGCGCACATCCGCCCTGTGCTCTGCTTCCTTGACACCCCCTTCTACTGGTGCTTTAGTCGCAGGAGAGGCGAATGCCGTTCTGAAAATACCATCACGCTTGAGACGTTGCCTGCACGTCTCATGAATTATGAGCACCAACCCCTCCCCCGCGCGCACCGACGAAACCCGCGCCCTCCACTGGATGGCGCTCGCCCTCACCCCAGGTCTGGGACCCACGCGCGCCCGCCACCTGGCGGAGTATTTTGGCTCCGTTGACCACGTGTTCCAGTCCTCCCTTACAAGTCTTGAAGCCGCCGGAATTCCCGCCGCGGCAGCGCAGTCGCTGGCCACAGGCAAATCTCTCGAACTTGCGGATGAAGAACTGGTGCGCGCTCGCGTCGCCGGAGCCAGCATAATCACACTGGACGACCCTGCCTACCCCACCCAACTGCGCCAGATCTACGACCCGCCGCTCGCTCTTTACGTGCGCGGCGCCCCCGACCTGCTCTCCCAGTCCTCCATCGCAATTGTGGGCACCCGCCACCCCACTCCTTACGGCCTGGGCATGGCCGAACGCCTTTCCTGCGATCTGGCTGCCCGCCACCTGGTGATTGTCAGCGGCCTGGCCCGCGGCATTGATGCCGCCGGCCACCGTGGCGCGCTTGCCGGCCGGGGCAAGACCGTGGCCATCTTCGGCACCGGTGTGGACGTCATCTACCCCCGCGAAAACCATCGCCTCGCCGACCAGATCCTGGCCACCGGCGGCGCCTTGTGCTCCGAGTTCCCCATGGCTACCTTCGCCGCGCCTCAGAACTTTCCTATTCGCAATCGCATCATCAGCGGCTTGGCCCTGGGGGTCCTGGTCATCGAGGCAGGCGAATATAGCGGCACCCGCATTACTGCCCGCTGTGCCCTGGAGCAAAACCGCGAAATGTTCGCAGTCCCCGGCAATGTGACCAACCGCCAAGCCTGGGGCCCTAACACATTGATTAAACAGGGCGCCAAACTGGTGGCCACTTGGGAAGATGTCTGGGAAGAGCTTCCCGCCCAAATCCGCCTGCAGCTTGCTCCTCTCGACTCTGAATCCTCAGCCCCTGCTACTGCATCCTTGTTTGAAGAGGACGCCCTCTCTCCTCACGAACGGCGCATCCTCAGCCTCCTCCGACGCGACGAGTCCACCCACATTGACGAACTGGTGGAACGCCTGGAGTCTGAACTTTCTTCTTCAGAGATTTTTGCCGCCCTTTTCGAACTGGAGCTGGCCGGCAAAGTTCGCCAGCTGCCGGGAAAGAATTTTGTGAAGGCGTTCTGAAGGAGCTCGAATGGCTATCAGCGGTCAGCTATCAGCTTTCAGTCAAACGGCAGTGAGGAGGTAACATGCAGAATTTTAGGAACCTTAAGGTTTGGCAAAAGGCGCACCGGCTGACACTCGCCGTTTACCAATTCACCTACAGCTTCCCGAGGGCGGAAATATACGGATTGACCAGCCAAATGAGGCGGTGCAGCTGCTCCGTAGCTTCCAACATAGCGGAGGGTTGTGGAAGAGGTGGCGATGCTGACATGAGCCGATTCCTGCAAATTGCTATGGGGTCGGCGAGCGAATTGGAATATCAGCTTCTCCTCAGTCATGATCTTGGGTTGCTGGCCGAATCCGATCATAGTGTTCTCGCATCTCAGGCAACGGAAGTAAAGCGAATGCTGGCGTCGTTGCTGCACAAGCTGAGAGCTGATAACTGATAGCTGATAGCCGTTTTTGCTGAATCGTGCTAGCTTCAATATCAACCACCGCCCATCGAGGGGTCTTTTGGCAAAAGGATTAGTCATCGTCGAATCGCCGGCCAAGGCGAAAACCATTAAGAAATATCTTGGCCGCGGCTACGAGGTCGAAGCCTCGCTCGGCCACGTCAAGGACCTGCCCAAGAGTAAGTTAGGCGTGGACATTCAGAACGACTTCGAAACCGATTACATCGTCATCCCCGGCAAGGAGAAGGTCCTCACCAAGCTCAAGAAGCTGGCCAAGGACGCGGATGCCATCTACCTGGCCCCTGACCCGGACCGCGAGGGCGAAGCCATCGCCGCCCACCTGGCCGAAGAGCTGGGCGACGGCGCCCGCAAAAAGAAAAAGAGCGGCGTGCCCGTGCACCGCGTCACCTTTAATGAGATTACCCAGCGCGGCGTGAAGGAAGGCTTTGCCCAGCCCCGCGAGATTGACTGGAAATTAGTGGACGCGCAGCAGGCCCGTCGCGTCCTCGACCGCCTGGTGGGATACCAGGTGTCGCCCCTGCTCTGGGATAAGGTACGTCGCGGCCTCTCCGCCGGCCGCGTGCAAACCGTCGCTCTCCGCCTCATCGTCGAGCGCGAGCGCGAAATCAAAGCCTTCCAGAAGGTGGAGTACTGGACCATTGACGCCCACCTC
>DATJEH010000065.1:0-18009 GCA_035496875.1 Terriglobales bacterium
TCTGGTGCGGCGCTATCGCACGCTGCACGGCAACACCACTTTCGATAAGCAGGACTTCGCCCGCGGGCTGCTGGGAGCCATGAAGGCGGGTGAGACGGTCGGCATCCTCATGGATACGAATATGACCCCGCCGCAGGGAGTATTTGTGGACTTCTTCGGCCACTCCGCCTGCACCGCCAGTGGGGTGGCGCGGGTAGCGCTGCGAACCGATGCGGCTGTGGTGCCGGCGTTTTCCATTTGGGACGAGAGGCTGGGGAAGTATCGCATTCGTTTTGACCCCATGCTGGAGCTGGTACGCACCGGCGACGATGCTGCCGACGTGGTGGCGAATACCGCCAAGTTCACCAAGGCGATCGAGGGGTACGTGCGGCAGCATCCGAACCAATGGCTATGGGTGCATCGGCGCTGGAAGACGCGGCCGGAAGGGGAAGTGCCGATTTATTAAGTTGTCAGTTGCCAGTTGCCAGAAAATGATCTGCTTTCGTCCTGATGACTGACAACTGATAACTGACAACTGGCTTCAACACAGCCAGCCGCTGCGGTAAACCAGCCACCAGCTGATGACAATGATGGGCAGAGTAGCAACCATGCCCCAGAAGAAGGGCAGGAAAACATCCGCCAGCAGGCTCAGCCCGATAAAGATGAGCCAGAAGATCTTCTTTTCCACGGGTTGCGCCTAGCACATTCTACACGCGACCAGAGTGGTCCCAACTACAGGGATTTGCCAATCGCGCGAGTTCTTTGTCATGTGTATGTCGTTTGTTATTGACGGTTTGCAGGGAGCAAGGTACAGTTCCTGCCGCTAATATCGGCGCGGCGCTATTCCGCCGCCATGGTGAAAGACATGCACGTGCCCGGTTGTCGTACACTTGTGGTCATCTTCTCCCTTCTGCTGCTTGCTCTGACATCCAACAGCCTGGCCGACAGGAACGCGGCCCCACATCCGGGTTCGGTGCTCGAAGTGCAAACCATCCCGCGCACTCCCACACGGCTGGCGCGCGGAAGTTATCTTGTTAACGGCATCCTGCAGTGTTTCTTCTGCCATTCCGAGGTGGATTTCACCCGCCGGCCGGCGCGGCCCGTCCCCGGCACGAAGGGCGGCGGCCATCACTTCCCAAACTCTGAACTGGGTTTGCCGGCAGGTAACCGCGTTGTTGCCCCCAATATCTCACCCGATCCGCAATACGGCGCCGGTAAGTGGAAGGATGCGGTTTTCGTGCGCGCCCTGCGCGAGGGCATCGGCCACGATGGGCGCAGGCTCTATCCGCTGATGCCGTACCAGTATTTTCGCAATCTCTCCGACGAAGACTTGGCCTCCGTCATTGTTTATATCCGCTCCATCCCGCCGGTTCACATCGAGCGGCCCAAGACGGTGCTCACACCGGCGGTAAAGAGCATGATTCAGCCCCTCCCGCCGCTGGAACACGTCGCGGTGGTCGGTGGACCTAATCCGGTTGCACGCGGTAAGTACCTGGTTAACGCAGGCCATTGTGATGGGTGCCATACGCCTGCGGATGACGCTACCGGCAAGCCTATCCCTGGTATGTACCTGGCGGGTGGCGAGCCGCTGATCGGCGCCTGGGGACCGAACCCGACCAAGATCATCACGGTGAACTCGCTCAACCTCACCCCCGACCCTTCCGGGATCTCCTATATGAACGAAGCGATGTTCATCAAGGCCATACGCAGCGGCCAAGTTGAGGCGCGGCAGCTTGCCAACATCATGCCTTGGGCAGTTTTTCGCAACCTGACTGACCAGGATCTGAAGGCCATATACGCTTACCTGCGCACCATCAAGCCGGTACAACATCGCGTGGACAATACCGAACTAGCGCGCTACTGCAAACTTTGCCGGCACAAGCACGGCTTCGGCGACCGTAATGAAGGCGCGCAGGCCTCATCAATTGCCAAACCTCTGCATTAATCAATCGAGCCAGGGTTTTCGGCGATCCGATGCTGCAGCAGGGTGTGCCTGAGAGCCGAACTCGCAATCCTCGACATGGCAGGCTGGTGACCTGACCACTGGCCACTGAGCAGTGGCAACTGACCGCCGATTTGCCTTCCGCGTGCCGCCTGTATAAAACACTGGCATGAAAACCTCCGTGGCGGTGGTAGCGCAAAAGATTGCAGCGCGTCTGGCGGGCGATGGCTCGGTTGAGGTGGAGAGCGTATCCAGCATCGAGTCGGCCAAACCGGGCGATTTGGTGTTTGCGGAAGACGAGGCGGCTCTGGTCCGGGCCCTGGATTCGGGGGGCACAGCGGTAATAGCAGGCGAGTCCGCAGCCGCGAACCATGCCCCCAAGCCGCTGCTGATTGCGCGCTTCCCCAAGCTGGCATTTGCCCGTGCAGCCCGGCTGCTGTGCCCGCAGCGTTCTTTCGAACCGGGCATTCACTCCTCTGCCGTGATCGAGGATTCGGCGCGTCTGGGGCGCCATGTGGCCGTTGAGCCTGGCGCGGTGGTTGGCGAGAAGGTGGTCATCGGCGACCGCACGCGCATTGGCGCCGGCAGCGTCATCGGCGCAGAAGCCCGCATCGGCAGCGACTGCAACATCACTCCCAACGTCACAATCTATCCCGGTGTACGGCTGGGCAACCGTGTTATCGTGCACAGCGGCGCCGTGCTGGGCAGCGACGGCTTCGGTTATGTGCGCGATCCTGCGACCGGGCACTACGAAAAGTTTCCCCAGATTGGCGGCCTGGAAATCGGCGACGACGTGGAAATAGGCGCCAACACCACCGTGGACCGCGGAGCGCTGGATTTGACCTCCATCGGCCGGGGCACGAAGCTGGATAACCTAGTGCACGTGGGCCATAACGTTCGCATCGGAGAAGATGTGGTAATCGCCGCCCAGACGGGCTTCTCCGGCAGCATCACGGTGGAGAACGGCGCCGTGATTGGCGGGCAGGTGGGCATCGGAGACCATGCCCGCATCGAACAAGGAGTGGTCCTGGGTTCGCAGTGTGGGGTGCTGCCCAAGAAGGTGGTGCGCGGGCCAGGGGTGGTGTTCTGGGGCACGCCAGCGCGGCCCCTGCGGCAGTATTTGAAGGAGCTGGCGGTCTTGGCGCGGCTGGGGAAGAAGAGCGGCGCTTAATTGCTTAGACAAGTCATTCGGAAGGGCCCGGCTTCAGCCGAGCCGACGCCAGCGGCAGAGATTCGGGTTTTAGCCTCGGAGGGAACTTGGAGTCATATCCAGTTTTGTTTGATGGGACGACCTGTAGTTCCTACCGAAGTTTGCAGCGGCCGATGTGGCGGGCTATTTTCGGTCGCACCTCCAGCGTTATGCTAGTACGGAATTAACTGAAAGCTAAGATCTAGAGCTAGTCAGCTAAACAGCCAGTCAGCTAGAAAGCTATGTCTTTAATCGCCATCGGCGGGCACACGCGGAATGTAGGCAAGACCAGCCTGATGGCGGGCCTCATCTCCGCCCTGCGCGAGCGCAACTGGACCGCGGTCAAGATCAGCCAGTATGGTCACGGGGTATGCTCGGTGAATGGCAAAACCTGCAATTGCGCGGTAGACGAGCATCCCTGGGCAATTACGCAGGTCTATGACCGTGAAGGCGATTCCGATACCTCGCGTTTTCTGGCTGCGGGAGCAGCCAAAGGGGTGTGGGTGCGCGCCAAGCAAGGGCGCCTGGAAGAGGCCATGCCGGCGTTCCGCCAGCGCATTGCCGCGGATGAGAACGTGATTATCGAATCCAACAGCGTGATCGGGTTCCTGCAGCCGGACGTTTATCTCACGGTGCTAGATTTCGCAGTGGCCGATTTTAAGGAATCCGCCCGCCGCTATCTCGAGCGGGCGGATGCGGTGGTGCTGCACCATCCCGGCGCCAACGGCCACAACGAGCCCGCCTGGAGTCAGGTTTCCCGCGCCCACCTGGCGGACAAGAAAATCTTCTACATTACCCCGCCGCCTTACGTCACTCCGGAGATTGTGGAATTCGTGCGCCAGAAGATCGGTCCGGTGCATGCGCAAGTTTGAAGTCCTGTTCGACCACGGCGAAGCCAGTCCAGTGCAGCACTCTGCTTACGCTGGCTACGGCAAGCTGGGCTTCCCGGGTCCGCCAGCGGACCGGCCTTGGATATTCGCCAATTTCGTGCAGACACTGGATGGCATTACCTCCTGGAAAGGCGAGCACGCGCTGGGCAGCGACATTTCTCACTCCGCCGAGGACCGCTGGCTGATGGACCTGCTGCGCGCCCAAGCCGACGCGGTCCTGCTGGGCAGCAAGACGCTGGCCGTCGAGAAGGCGGTGCTTGGCCCCACCAGCCGCGGCGCCACTTATGCCATAGAAGACGCCGAGTTGCGCGAGTTGCGCGCCCTCCTGGGCCGGCGGCGCCAAACCATCATCTTTGTGACCGGTTCTGCCGCGCTCAATTTTTCTGACTACGCGGTCTTTGATGGCGACAAGATGGACGCTGTGGTGCTTACCGCCAGCGCGGGCGCCGCCAAGCTTGCGCCACAGCAGGGAACTCATGCTCACGTTCGCGTGCTGGTGGCCGGCGAAGGCAACGTGGTTGACCTACCCGCCGCCATGCAACTCCTCAGGCGAGAACTGGGAATTCACCTGCTGCTCTGCGAAGGCGGCCCCACCCTCTACGGCTACATGTCGAAGGCTGGCCTCATTGACGAAAAGTTCCTGACTATCTCGCCGGTGGAAGCCGGGCAGATCATTCCTCAGGAGCAGGAGGTGGGGATGCTGGAAGGACCAGCCCGCCTGCGCCCCACCACTTTCAGCGCTCCCGGATTTACGGCGGACAAGGCACCCTGGTGGCGCTGGGTGAGTTGCCGCAAGGTGGGAGATCACGAGTTCAACCGCTATCGCAGAAAGACAGCTGGCTAGCCGAGTAGCTGCCTGGCTAACTAGCTCACGGCCGATACGCGGGCGAGAGTCTGCCCTGAGCTTGCCCAAGGGGCACCCGCGCCACAAAGGCAGGTCCTTAGCTGCGCTCAGGATGACAATGCCGAAGGTGGATGGCACGCAGGCCGCGAGCCAGTAAGCTCGTCAGCCAGCCAGCAATTCAGCTGCTTTTGTTATGCTTCAAATGTGAGGCAAATTCACCGCGACGCCTGGCTGCTGGCGGTCATATCCGGCATCCTGCAGATCCTGGCGTTTCCCCTGCCCAACATATACCCGCTGAGCTGGGTGGCTGTGGCGCCGCTGCTGGTGGCGGTGTTGCGCGCCCGCGAACCGGAAGAAATACATCTGCCCCCCAGCCTGGCGCAAAAGCTGATTCCGGCGACGGCGGCACAGGGTTTTCTGCTCGGTTACGTGAGCGGCATCATCTGGTATGCCGGCACCTGCTACTGGGTGTACCACACCATGCACCAATACGGGGGGCTGAGCGCGGCGGCCGCCTTCGGCATTCTGGTGCTGTTCTGCCTCTATCTCGGGCTCTATGAAGGCCTGTTCGGCCTGGTGGTGGCGCTTCTGGCCGGCGGCCGGCCAGGGGGCTCGCGCCGGGCTTTGTTTCTCAGCCCCTTCGTGTGGGTGGCGCTGGAACTGGCGCGCACGCGCATCACCGGCTTTCCCTGGGACCTGCTGGGGACAGCCCAGGTAAGTAACATCTCACTGAACCGGCTGGCTACCATCACCGGCGTGTACGGCCTGTCGTTCGAGATCATGCTGGTGAATACAGTATTTGCCGCCGCCTTCCTGGTGGGACGGGAAAAGCGCAAAGTGATCCTGATCGAAGCCGTGGTAGTTGCTGCGGCCCTGCAGTTGCTGGCTCTGATCCATCCCGCGACCCTGCGCACCGACCACACCGCCCTGCTGGTGCAGGGAAACATTCCCATTCTGCCCGCGGAGAAATGGACGGCGCAGTACTTTCAGAGTACGGTGGAGGACCTAAGCCGCCTTAGCACCTCGCCAGAGGTGCCGGGTGCGACCCAGCCCGACCTGGTGGTCTGGCCGGAATCGCCGGCCCCGTTCTATGTGAACGATTCCCGCTTTCGCAGCGTGATTGCCGCGGTCGCAGAACGGGAGCATGCCTACGTGGTGGCGGGCAGCCTGGGCGAAGAGGCCGGCGCAGAGCCGGCCGGCAGCGGACAGATGTACAACTCGGCGGCGCTGATGTCTCCCCAGGGGCAATGGGTGGCCCGTTATGACAAGATTCACCTGGTGCCCTTCGGCGAATACGTGCCCTTCAAGTCGCTGCTGGGCTTTGCCGGAGGGCTGACCCAGGAGGTAGGCGAGTTCAGTCGCGGCTTCTCGCGCGAGCCGCTGCCGGTAGATGTCTACAGGATCGGGGTTTTTATCTGCTACGAGGCGGTTTTCCCCGACGAGGTGCGCCAGTTCGCGCGCAACGGAGGCCAGGTATTCGTCAACATTTCCAACGACGGCTGGTATGGCGACACCGGCGCCTGGGCCCAGCACCTGAACCAGGCGCGCATGCGGGCGGTGGAGAACGACCGCTGGCTGCTGCGCGACACCAACACCGGTATGACGGCGTCTATTGACCCCTACGGCCGCGTTGTGGCCAGCGTGCCCCGCAAAGTGCGTACCGCGTTGGAGGCACCCTACGCCCTGACCAGCGGAACCACCTTCTACACGCGCCATGGCGACTGGTTCGCGTGGCTGTGTGCGATAATTTCTGTGGCAGCGCTGTTGTGGCGCTACCGAGTTCCCTCCAGGATGGTTTCCTCCTAATGGCTGAAGAGCTAGAGCAAGAGTACGTGGCGCTGAAGGACAAGGTGCGCGATCTTCGGGAGTATCTTTGACGCCGACCGTCTGCGTCAGCAACTGAGCGAAATCGAGAAGAAGGCCGCCGACCCGAACCTCTGGTCCAATCCCCAGGAATCACAAAGGGTAATGCGCGAACGCAAGCGCCTGGAAGAGGTGTTGGCTACCGAATCCGATCTGGCCCGCCGCAGCGGCGACATTGCCACTTATCTGGAGCTGGCGCGGGAAGGCGAAAACGTCTCCGCCGATCTCAAACGCGAACTCGAAGCCCTGCGCCAGGTAGTGGACCGCATCGAGACCGAGACCCTGCTCTCCGGGGAAAACGACCCCCGCAACGCTATTGTGACCATTCACCCTGGGGCCGGGGGCACCGAATCGCAGGACTGGGCGGACATGCTGCTGCGCATGTACCTGCGATGGGGAGAGCGCCACGGCTTTGAGACCGTGCTCAACGACTACCAGCCGGGCGAAGAAGCGGGCATCAAGTCTGCCACCTTCAGCGTGAACGGGCAGTACGCCTACGGGCTGCTGGCCAGCGAAATCGGCGTACACCGCCTGGTGCGCATTTCACCCTTCGACCAGGCCAAGCGCCGGCATACGTCATTTGCCAGCGTGTTTGTTTCGCCGGAAATTGACGAGAGCATTGAAATCGTCATCAAGCCGGAAGACCTGCGGGTGGACACTTACCGCTCCAGCGGCAAGGGGGGGCAGCACGTGAACACAACCGATTCGGCGGTGCGCATTACACACAACCCCACTGGAATCGTGGTCAGCTGCCAGAACGAGCGCTCGCAGCACAAAAACCGGGAACGCGCTATGAGCATCTTGCGTTCCAAGCTTTACGAGCACGAACTGGAGAAGAAGCGCGAAGTTTCCAAAAAGGTGGAAGAATCGAAGCTCGACATTGACTTCGGCTCCCAGATCCGCTCCTATGTGCTGGCCCCCTACCGGCTCATCAAGGATCACCGCACCAAGGAAGAAGTGGGCGACGTGGACCGCGTGCTCGACGGCGACATTGACCCGTTCATTCGCGCGTATCTGCGCATGCGGCGGGGAGAAAAAAATTGAATAATTGAATGACCGGGTAATTGTGCAATTTGAAATCACACTCGACTGGGACAATCACATTCTGCGAAATGATGACGTCATGCTGAGGGAGCGCGAGCCGAGCGCAGCGAAGTGAACGCGATCCAAGGGCCTGTGCATTTGTTGTGGGTACTATGGCTATGCCGTCGCAACCACCGAACCCAATTACACAATTACCCGATTTCCCGATTACTCAATTAGCTGCTGCCCGCCGAGGCCGCCGCCTGGAATATTTTACGATCGCCTGGAATTCGGCGGAAGCTATCGCCTCGCTGGCAGCGGGCCTGCTTGCCGGCAGCATTGTCCTGGTCGGCTTCGGGCTGGACTCTGTGATTGAGGTCTCCTCCGGGGCGGTGCTGCTGTGGCGTTTGCACGCGGAGTCCGACCCGCATCGCCGGGAGCGCGCCGAGCATCGCGCCTTGCGGCTGGTAGGAGCCTGTTTTCTGGTTCTGGCGGCCTATGTCGCCTTCGATGCCATCCGGGGACTGGTGCAGCGCGAAGTTCCCCACCCAAGCCTTTTTGGAATCGGCGTGGCCATCGCGTCCCTGATCGCCATGCCCCTGCTGGCCCGTGCCAAGCGCCAGGTCGCCCGCCAGCTCAACAGCGGCGCGATGCACGCCGATTCGCGCCAGACCGACTTCTGCTTTTATCTTTCCGCTATCCTCCTGGCCGGCCTGGTCCTGAACGGGCTGCTGGGCTGGTGGTGGGCCGATCCCGTGGCCGCCCTGGTCATGGTTCCCCTCATTGCCCGGGAGGGCGCGGAGGGCCTTCGCGGCGAACGTTGCTGCGACTAAAGGCCACCATTACCTCCGTAATCAGAGCGGACGCGCTCCTGGTTCCGCCGCTGTATTACCCTGTTCTTTGGGACAAATGAGTTAATTGCCATGGCGCGAATGGTAGACATGATCCGGCAGTCGGCGGTGCCGCCCAACCTGCTGCGCGCGGCTGCCAGGGGCGCACTCTCTGTGCCTGCGGCGGAGATGATCGAAATTCTGGTTCTGCTGACCCAGAATCAGGTCTTTGGCGAGCAGGCCCGACTGACCCTCGCCAGCTGGGAGGAGGGCGCTTGCCGGGAGGCGGCTTCCGATCCGCACACCCCGCGCGAGGTCCTGGAGTACATGGTGGATCCGCACAACCGCCGCCCCAGCCTTTTCTCCGCGCTGCTGGAAAATCCGTCCGTGCCCGACGCGAAGCTGGCGGAGAATGCCGCCACCGCCGGGCGCGAGGCGATTGAACAAATGCTGGCCAGCGCGCGGGTGGGCAAATCCCTCAGCATTTTGCAGGCCCTGGCGGGAAATAAGGAGTTGCGGGAAGCCGAGGCAGAGCGCATACGCAAACTGCTGACGGCGGTTCCCCTGCCGCAGCCCGGCGGGAGACAAGCGGAAAGCCCCGAGCCAGAATCCAGCGATGAAGAAGTCAAAGCCTTCCTGGCTGAGCACGCCGCGGAAATCGCCGCCGAAGAAGGGAAGCCCTTCCACGTGATCGGCGGGGTTGAGGAAACGGAGGTTCCCCCGGAAGCGCCGTCGGCATCGGCCGTCGTTATCTCCGCTGGTCCCGCGGCGGCTGCCGCCGCTCCCGCCCAGGAGCCTAAGAAGAACAAGAGCGTGTTGCAGAAGATCGCCGCCTTGACCGTGGGCGAGCGAGTGCAGTTGGCCATGAAAGGCAACAAAGACGAACGCTTTCTGCTCATCCGCGATGGGGCGCGGGTGGTACCCCAGGCGGTGCTGGAATCGCCCAAGCTGACAGACACGGAAGCGGAAATGTTCGCCGGCATGAAGAATGTGCAGGAAGTTGTGTTCCGCGGCCTTTCCGGTAAGCGCAAATTCGCCAAGAACTACCGCGTGCAGCGCAACCTGGCCTTCAATCCCAAGGTGCCCATAGATCTGGCCCTCGGCCTGCTCAACAATCTCCTGCTCAGCGACCTCAAGGGACTCTCCATCAACAAGGAAGTTCCGGACACGGTGCGCAAAGCGGCGCTGCGGCTGTTCGTGCAGAAGTCCGATACCCGCAAGAAATAAGGCAATGCGTGGTGACGGGATTACTCCCCCCTAGGTGGCGTGCCTCGCCGGCATCTCTGTAAAATCTATTTTGTGGCCGGGAGAGAGCCCATGTGCGCCGCCGATCCCATTACCGAGCTGCTGAAAAGCGCCAAAACTATTGCCGTGGTAGGCCTCTCCAATAGTCCTCTACGCCCCAGCTTCGGCGTTTCCGCCTATATGCAGAGCCAAGGCTACAGCATTATTCCCGTCAATCCCAACCTGCGCGAGCCGGTGCTGGGGGAGAAGCCCTGTGCCTCGCTGGGGGAAGTAGCGGTTCCCATTGACATTGTGAATGTGTTCCGCCGTTCCGAGTTCGTTCCTGAAATCGTGGAGCAGGCCATCCAACTGAAAGTTCCCGCCATCTGGATGCAAGAGGGCGTAATTCACGAAGCGGCGGCGGCCAGAGCCCGGCAAGCCGGCCTCTTCGTAATCATGGATCGGTGCATCCTCAAGGAGCACCGCGCCCGCTTTCGATAAGGGGACGAGCATGGTGGAATTGGGTGCAAACGTGGTCCCGGTTGGACCCTGGCGCTGCAATCATTGTGGGCGAGAGTTGCTGTTGCTTACCGATACTACGCCCGGTCCGCCGGTACGTGGTTATGTAACCTGCGTCTGCGGCAAAGAACACTATGGGGGCGCTACTCCGCTGCTTCTCTTTTGGCGCACGGGAGACGGCAACTGGGAGCGGGTGAACGAGGAACAGGCGAAGGAAGACCTGCTGGCCGGTTGAAGCGCCCGCCTCGGCTATTCCGCAGCCTGAGTTATCACGCCGCAGGCGATGCGGTCCCCGGCGTTGCCTGCGGGATCGGTTTTCATGTCGTCCGGCTGGGCGTGAATCACCAACGCGGTTCCGCCATTGGCGTACAGGGAGCGACTGCCGGGCCCTAGAATCACATCTTTATTGACGACTCGGAACTTCGCGGCACCGTTTTTGTCCACGGTGAAGTTCGCCATATCGCCCGCGTGGTGGCCTTCCGGATTCTCCAAGCCGTGCTTTTTCCCCCCAGGATTGAAATGCGGGCCGGCCGACTTGAAATCCGGCGCTTCACATTTCGCGTTCTGGTGAAAATGCAGCGCGTGTTCGCCCGGCGGCAGGTTTTTGAGATTCAGTTCCATTCCAATCCCGGGGTTGGAGTCCCAGATCACGGCCGTGCCCACGCTCTTGCCCTGGGCGTCTTTCAATTCGACCACCTTCTTGGCCCAGGCCGGCAGCGCCAGTGTCAGAAATACGATTGAAATGACCACGGGGGAAAAGTTCTGGAGCCTCATAGCCACCTCCAAATCCCAATTACCTCAATTACAAATTGCTGATGCGCGTCCTCACTCCGCCTGCACCAGAATCGCCGTGGCATCGTCCTGCAGTCCCCGGCTGGCGGCGAAGGCGCGGACATCATCCAGAACTCCTTCCGCACAAATCTCCGGAGCTGAATTCAGCACCTGCAGCAGACGGCGGCTGCCGTAGTCCTCGCCACGGCTGTCTTCCGCTTCGCTGATGCCGTCACTGTAGAAAAGCACGCGCGCGCCCGGCGCCAGTTCAACACAAGTGTGGGCGAAATTCTCCTGGGCAAATCCAATGGGCAAACCGTGGGCGCCGCTTACCGGGTGGGCGGCGCGGCCATTGGCCAGCAGCGGCCAGGGATGGCCGGCATTGGCAATGGTGAGCGTGCGTGCTGCCGGATCGAGCACTGCATATAACATGGTCACAAAGCGGCCGACGGGAAAATCATTCAGCAGTAACCGGTTCAGGCAGTCCAGCACTTCCCCCGGAGCGGTGCAGTTCTCCGCCAATGAGCGCAAAATGCCGCGCGCCGCTGACATCATGAGCGCCGCGGCCGTACCCTTGCCGGAGGCGTCCGCCAGAACCAATCCCCAGCGGCCCCGGCTCAGGGGGATAAAGTCGTACCAGTCACCACCCACCGCGCCGGCGGGAACCGAGAAGCCACTGATTCTGTAGCCGGGGACCAATGGGGAACTCTTGGGAAACAGCGCTTCCTGGATCTGGCGCGCTTCCTGCGCCTCGCGGTCCATGCGCTGGCGCTCCAGGCGCTGCTCGCGAAACAGCCGGGCGTTCTGCACCGCCACTTCGATGTGGCAGCCGAGCGCCTGCAGCAACTGCAGCTTCTCCTCGCAAAAACCGTCTACATCAGGATGCGCCGCGGCGAAAACGCCGATCACTTCGCCGTTCACCTTCAGGGGAAATCCGACTTCGGAACGGGTGTTCGCCTCGCAGGCAATGTAATAGGGATCAACGCAGACATCCGGCGCGTAATGCATACGTCCGGTGAGCGCCACATGGCCGACGATTCCTTCTCCAGGCTGCAACTGATGACCCTTGTGATGGATGGAGCAGCCATGCACCGCGGCCAAGGTCATGTCCTTGCCCTCCCGGAGGTAGATGTTGGCTTCCAGGATGCCGAACCAGCGGGAAACGTCGTGCACGATACGCTCGATCAGCAGTTCGAGGTCGAGAATCGAGCCCATTTCGCGGGCGGCGCGATGCAGCAGAAGCAGGCCTTCGCTGTCGTCGGAAGAGAAGGGCGCCGGGGGCAGCGCCACGCTCGCTCTAGGATGGGTGGCCATCGTGCGCCTCCAGAAAAAAACAGCTAGCCGCCAGTCAGTCGCCGGGAGTCGGCAAGCCCCACTCACGACTTTGGATTTGCCCGGCCGTAATCACGATTCTTTTTTATCCCGCTCTGAGCTGCGGCCGGCAGTTTGCGCGCGGCGCTTCCTGATCTCCTCCATGCGCTCGCGGATGCGCCGCTCCACGCCCTCGGCGGTGGGATGGTAATAAACCCGGCCACGCAGATTATCCGGCAGGCATTGCATATCCGCCACCTTGCCTTCGAGGTCATGGGCGTACTGGTAATCCTTGCCGTAGCCCATGGACTTCATCAGGCCGGTGGGCGCGTTGCGCAGGTGGAGAGGAACGGGTTCGGCGACGGTGCGCTCCACGTCCTGCTGTACCGCGCCATACGCGGTGTAAAGCGCGTTGGATTTGGGCGCTAGGGCGAGGTACACCGCCGCCTCAGCCAGGGCCAGGTTGCCTTCCGGCATGCCGATAAAGTCCACCGCATCGCGTGCCGCCACGGTGAGCGCCAGCGCCCCAGGATCTGCCAGGCCGATGTCCTCCACCGCCATGCGCACCAGGCGGCGCGCCACGTAAAGCGGGTCTTCGCCCGCCTCCAGCATTCGTCCCAGCCAGTAAAGGGTTGCGTCCGGATCGCTGTTGCGCACGGATTTGTGCAGCGCGGAAATAATGTTGTAGTGCTCCTCGCCCGCCTTATCGTAGAGCAGCACTCGTTTCTGCAACGCGTCCTGCACGATGGCGCTGGTGATTTCTGCGCCCGGTTTGCCGCCGTGCTGCTGCATTGCTAAGCCGGCCGCGACCTCGAGCGCGTTATAGGCGCTGCGCGCGTCGCCGCTGGAATAAGCGGCAATGCGTGCCAGGGCCTCGTCGCCGGCCTGCAGTTCCATTTCGCCCAAGCCGCGCTCCTTGTCGGCCAGCGCCCGGCGCAGCAGCGTCACCACCTGCTCCTCGGTTAGCGGATTGAGCACGTACACGCGGCTGCGGGAAAGCAACGCGGAGATGATTTCGAATGAAGGGTTCTCGGTAGTAGCGCCAATCAGGCGGATGGCGCCGCTTTCCACGTCGGGCAGGAAGGCGTCCTGCTGGGCCTTGTTGAAGCGATGAATTTCGTCAATGAAAACAATGGTACGGGTACCGTACTGGCGCGCCTTGTCGGCATCAGCCATGACCTGCTTGATTTCCTTGATGCCGGCGAGCACCGCGGAAAACTCGATGAACTCCGCCCGGGTGAGCCGGGCAATTACCTTGGCCAGGGTGGTCTTGCCCACGCCCGGCGGGCCCCAGAAGATGATGGAGCCGGTATCGTCGCGGTCAATCTGAGTGCGCAGCGGTTTGCCCGAGCCGACCAGGTGCTCCTGGCCGATGAATTCCTCCAGCGTGCGCGGGCGCATGCGGTCAGCCAGCGGCCGCGTGCGGTCGCCGCTTTCATCCCCCGGGATTGGCTGAAATAGATTCATGAACTCAGACAGTTAGTATTTTGTAGCTGTTAGTTAGTAGCTCATGAACCATCCACATGACCCAACTACCAACTACCGTATTTCTGTGTCTCTGTGGTGAAAACGGCCTCGCTGCCTCCCCGCTTCGTACAGCGCAATAGATGCAGCCATGCCCACGTTTAACGATTCCACCCTGGGGGAATGAGGAATGGCCACTACCTCATCCACCTGGGCCATGACTTCACGCGCCAGCCCAGCGCCTTCGCTCCCCACCAACAGAGCCAGGCAGGAAGTGAGTTGGACCTCGTTCACCGCTGTTCCCTGGTGCGAGGAAGTGGCCAGCAAACGCAAGCCGTGCCCACGTAATGCCGGAAGCGCCGTCTTTAGTTCCTGGCGGAGAATGGGTACTCGAAAAATCGAGCCGGCCGATGCCCGAACGGCCTTGGAGTTATAGGCGCTAACTGTATTTTCCCCCAGCAGCACACCACTGGCGCCAAAAGCCTCGGCGGAGCGCAAAATGGTACCCAAGTTGCCGGGATCCTGGACCCCGGAAACACATACTACAAGGGCGGGACTATTCTCCCTGGTGCCCAGCAACTCCTCCAGAGCGTACGATTTCACCCGCACCAGGGCGGCTACTCCCTGCGGGGTCTCACTGGGAACCACTGTGGTAAACAGCTTATCCGGCAGAAGCAGGGTCTCGACCTGATGGGACAGTTGTGGCAGCAGGCGCCCGGCGCGGGCCTGGCCGGACTCACTGAACAACACCGCCCGCAGGTGCAGCCCGCTGCGAATGGCTTCTTCGACAATGCGCATGCCTTCCACGGCGCATTCGCCCTCGGGAGTGAGTTCACCGCGGGCAAAAGCCCGGCGCACAATTTTGAGCAACGCGTTGTGTCGCCCGGTGACGGGCCGCAACCGCTCCCCCTGCGGGTTCTTCACGGGAATGCTATCCTGCTAAGCTGTTAATAGAAGGCTCGCATGCATCATACGCTCGCGGCCTGCCAACTTGCGGGTGGCGCGGGCTTGTGTTAGCGTTCGCGTTTTCAAGCTGATACCAGGGAAGGACCCGATTGCGTCCGGAAATCATAAAAATCAGCCAGGAACGCCCTGAACCGTCGCTGGTGAGCTACGCCGCCCAGCAGATCCGCAAAGGCGAAGTTCTGGGCATGCCCACCGACACTTTTTACGGATTGGCTGCTGATCCTTTCAACTTGCGCGCGGTGGACAGGGTCTACGAAATCAAAACCCGGTCCCGGCACAAGCCGCTCTCGTTGCTGATTGAAAACAACGAGCAGGCGGAGGAGCTGGCACGGCCGCTGCCCCCGGAATTTTATGCCCTGTCAAGGCGCTTCTGGCCGGGCCCGCTCACCATCATTGTGCGCGCCGCCTCCAAGCTGCCCCTCAAAGTCACAGCCAATACGGGCAACGTGGCCTTGCGCATTCCCGCAGCTGCCATTCCGGTGGCGGTGATCAAGGCGGCCGGCATCCCCATGACCGCCACCTCAGCCAACCTGAGCGGCGCCGCCGAGTGCACCACCGCGGTCGAGGTCCGCGACCAGTTGCAGAACCGCATTGGCATTATCATTGACGGCGGAACTTCGCCGCGCGAAGTGGCTTCCACCATCGTGGACCTGACCGATTCCGATGCCCGTTGGAAAGTTCTGCGCGAAGGCGCTATTCCCAGCCAGGAAATTTCCAAGTTTTTTGCTGAAGGATGAGTGCTGATTTTGCTGACCGGACTCGCCGCAAGCACCCTGTAGTCTGGATTGCAGCGCTCGTTTTCGCCTTTCTGGCAGCTTGGTTCGGGGCTACCTGCGGCCGCATTCTGCGGCAGGCCCACAACGACGAAGCCCGTCCCGCCTCCGCCATCGTGGTTTTTGGCGCGGCCGAGTATGCCGGCCGTCCTTCTCCCATCTACCGTGCCCGGCTCGACCACGCCTATGAGCTGTTTCACAAAGGTCTGGCCCCGGTGGTCATCACCACCGGCGGCTATGGCTACGATCCCACCTACAGCGAAGGCGGAGTGGGGCGCGATTACCTGCGCTCGCTGGGCATTCCCGACAGCGATTTGATCGCGGAGACGCAAAGCTCTGATACCGTGCAGTCCGCCCAGCGCGTTGCCGTGATCATGAAGACCAACGGCCTGCGCAACTGCCTTGCGGTCAGCGACGCCTACCACGTTTTTCGGGTGAAGCAGATGCTGGAGGGTGAAGGTGTGACCGCCTATGCCACGCCCCGGCCGGATTCCTTGCCCCACGCATTCTGGGAACGCTCTTTCCTGGTTGCCCGCGAGGCCATCAGCTATATGCTGTGGCGGGTGGGATTCAAGGTTTAGGGCCAGGGGCCGCGGAGCCCCACCCAGCGGCGCTACTGGGGGTTGAACTCCTTTGTTTTCCATACTCTGGAACTCACCCGGACGGCTGGCCAACGCCCGGCAGCCCCCGGAACCGGAGTAACCACCCCCGGAAGGCGATTTCAGCATCAAAATGGGAATCGTGGCGAACAGCAAAGTAGCGGTGGGAATCATGACCGCGGTGCTTCTCGGCCCGGCGGTGCCCGGCTGGGCGGCACACCGCGGCCACAAGCGCTCGGAGAAGCCGCCGGCCAGGGAAGGCATGGCCATTATTGCCGCTGCCCTCGATTTCCCCCGCACCCATCGCGCCCGGCCCGATTGCTCCCACCTGGTGCACGACATCTACGCCGAAGCCGGTCTCCCCTATCCCTACGTGGACTCGCTGGACCTCTACCGCGGCGCGACGGGCTTTAAAGCCGTCAAACAGCCGCAGCCCGGAGATTTGGTAGTATGGCGAACCCACTCCGGAATAGTGGTTGATCCTGAGCAGCGTTCCTTTTACAGTTCGCTGAACTCCGGTTTGGGCGTGGATTACTACGACTCACACTACTGGAAGCACAAAGGCAAGCCGCGCTTCTACCGCTTCGAGGGCATTCGCGAGCAGCAGTCGGCCAGCACGGATGAGCCCAGCGACTGATTAAGCCCGGCAATTAGCACTTCGTGCGGGGCGTGTTTCGCTTTGCCACCAATGTGGACTGGCTAAATGCCAACTGCTAATGGCTAACTGCTCTCGTTGGGTTGAATGCTGAGAGCTGATAGCTATCTCGCCAGCGCCAGCACACGCGCTGGAGCTTGCGAGCTATCCTGCAGTTTGGCGGGAGCCACCAGCACCAGGCCGCCGGTTTGCGGGGCTTGGCCCAGATTAGCGACGTTCGCAATCTGGTACACGCTGTGGCTGAGGGTGTAATTGCGGACCGGCGAAAACGAGTTGGATACATCGCCGGAACTTACGCTGGCGGTATCAATTCCCAAGCCGACCACGTTGCGCCCCTCCACCAGAAAGCGCGCAGCCTGCAGCGAGAATCCGGGAAAGTGCGGAACGCCGCGACCGTCGTTGTTGCGGTAGGCGCCGGGCGAACTCCAGCGCGTGTCCCATCCCGTGCGCGCCATTACCACCGCTCCTTGTGGAATCTGGCCACGAACCTTTTCCCACTCAGCGATATCGCTGACGGTGAGTTGGTAATCCGGATTACGGCGTGCCTGCGCGCTTACGTCAATCACGGCCAGAGGCGCGAACAGCCGTTCCGGCGGTATCTGGGCCACACTCCACAAAGCCGGGGCATAGTGTGCCGGAGCCTCCAGGCGGGTGGCGAACTGGGTGGCAGCTGTTCCGCTGTTGCCATAGCCACCTACTGCCGAGATGGGCTGCGGCAGAAGAGTCTGGCTGGTCTGCGAACGCGGCGTACTGCTGGGGTTGATGCTATGCGTCAAATCAACAACGTGCGCGAAAGTAGAGGATTGCGGGACTTGCTCCGGGCGGTGCTGGGCGAACAAAAGTAGCGCCAGCGCCAGCGCGTAACCAATCACAAAAGTTTTCCACTTCATCATGCAATTCGGCCTGCAACTCGGGACTGGGAGAACTCGCGCACTGGGCTGCCGCGGGAAGCGGCTCTTTCATTGGATGCGAGTCCTATCTCCAAGTTTGATCAATTTTGAGGTCTGAAGCGAAGGTGAGGCAAGGAACAGTGGGACATGCACTTACGAGTAAACAGAAGTGGGGTGCAGTCTCTAAGGAGAGTTCCACTTCCGCAACACCTCCGGTTTCATGCCGGCGGGTTGCCTGAACAGAAACTCTGTTCCGCTGTTATGCGGCTTGGGCGCG
>DATJEH010000066.1:0-4030 GCA_035496875.1 Terriglobales bacterium
TTTGAGAAGCTTGCCGACGCTCTCAACCCGCAGATGCCGCTCCCTACCAAGAGGCAGCTGGCGGAGGCTTATCCGCGTCTGCTCCTGTTCGGGCAGAAGGCCCGCGAGATGGGGCTGGACAAGGAACCGCAGTTCCAGGAAATGATGCGCTTTGCCACTCTGCAGCTGCTGGCGCAGAACCTGACTCGCGACCTGCAGAACAAAGCGGGCGACATCCCGCAAACGGCGATCGCGAAGTATTACCA
The DNA here is from genome assembly GCA_035496875.1 of Terriglobales bacterium. Lineage (GTDB taxonomy): Bacteria > Acidobacteriota > Terriglobia > Terriglobales > Acidobacteriaceae > JAICWP01. Next base: position 246 of record DATJEH010000066.1, read on the forward strand.
GGATAATCCCACCCGCTTTCAGCAGGTCGAGCTGCTGCGCATCTTCATTCCCAAATCGAAACAGCACGCTCCCGAAGCGGGTGCTGCCGCTCCTCCCAAGGTGGATACGGCGGCGGACGAGACGGCGATGAAGGCAGTGGCGCAAAAGGTTCATGGCGAGGCGGCGGCCGGCGGCGACTTCCAGAAGCTGCAGCAGGAGGCCTTTGAAGCTGCGGGCATCAAATCGCAGTCGCCCAACGTTAACCTGGGCAAGCTGACCCGCGAGGGTCTGCCCACCAACCAGCAACAGGTATTCGAGCTGCAGGCCGGCCAGGTTTCGGAATTGCTGGACGACCCGGGCGGCTATTACATCTACAAAGTAGTCTCCAAGCAACTGGTCCCGCTCGATCAGGCCAAGGGGGAAATCCACAATTTTCTCCAGCAGCAGTCCTTCAAAAAGCAGATGGAGGGCATGATCGGCTCGGTAAAGCCGGAGCTGAACCAGGCCTACTTCGCGGGGCCGGGTTCGCGGCGCGGGACAGCGCCCCCAACCCCCCCGGGGAATAAACCGCCGGCTGCACCGCCGGGCGGGCCGCCTCCGCAGAAGTAGCGCCCAGCCATGTTCGAGTCACGGCCGACGGTACTGGTTACGGGCATTGCCGGCAATCTGGGGAGACGCCTGCTTCCCCAGTTGCCCGATTACCAGGTTGTGGGGGTAGATCTTATGCCGCCACACGGCCTCGATCTCGCCCGCTTCGAAAGCTTAGATTTGGGCAATGAGGCCAGCACCCTGCAATTGATCCGATTGTTGCAGGAAACCCAGGCCAGCGCCGTAGTCCACCTGGCCTTTGTGATTGACCCCATTCGTACCGGCGTGACCGAAGTCGAGCGCATGTGGCAAATCAATGTAGCCGGAACTGCCCGGGTTATGGGGGCTATCAGCGAGGTCAACCGGGAGAGCCGGCAAATTTTCAAATTCATTTTTCCCAGCAGCGTCTCCGCCTACGGCTCCGACCTGCCCGGGCCGGTGAGGGAAGACTTTCCTCTGGGCGGACACACTCTGCCCTATGCCATTCACAAGCGCGAGTCGGACCTGGTGGCGCAACAGCGGGCGCGCGAACTGTTCGACTGCCGCACCTATATCCTGCGCCCGCACATCTATGGCGGGGTGAGCGTGAACAATTATCTGCTGGGCGCCTTCCGGGGCACGCCTACCGGATCCAGTGCGCGGGCGGCGCGCTGGCGGGCGCAGGGGAAAAGGCTCCCCTGCCTGCTTCCCCTGGGACGCCGCTACCGCGAGAAGCTGTTCCAGTTCGTCCATGTGGACGACGTGGCCCGCCTGATTGCGCACATTCTGCGGCGGAACGCGCGTGATCCGCAGCTTACCATTTTGAATGTCGCCGGACGAGGCCAACCCCTCACCCTCGGCGAATGCATACGGCGCTCCGGCAACCGCCTGCTGCCGGTGCCATCCCGCCTGCTGTTTGGCGCGGTTTTACGGGTCCTCTGGCGGCTCAATATCTCGGGCATTCCTCCGGAAGTTGTGCCTTATATGACAGGCAGCTACACCATGGACACATCCCGGCTGCGGAGTTTCTTGGGCGATGACTACGAGGAGGTGATACAGTTCACCATCGAGGAAGCGCTGGAAGACAGTTTCAAAAATGGACTGAAGAGGGTACCGGCAGCGGAATCTCCGGCCCGCCCGGCATTGTGAGGCAGGACGATATGGAAATCCTTGCCGCCGCATATATCCTCGCAAATGTCCTGCTGCCGCTCCTGGGAGTTGCCCTGCTGGCTTTCAAGCGCACTCGGAATGCGGCTGTCTTTCTCGTTGTTGTCCCCAGCACTGCCGTCGGCGGAGGCTTGTTCGGATTCTGGGGCGTGGAGCGGATATTGTATGGACGTCTCAGCCCGCAGCGGGAGGTCAACTTTGCCTTTTACCTGGGTTGGGTTGCTTTTTATTTGCTTGGCCTGGTGCTTGCTCTTGGCTTGTTGCTGTTCCGTAACCACAGGCACCCGGGTACCCTCCTGAAAAGCGCGATTACCGGAATTATTGCTAGCTTCAACACTCTAACCTGTCTTGCAGTGACAGCTATTGTATGGCGGGATATTGCCTACCATTATGAGGCCGTCGGCTGGGACCCGGTCAGCGGTATCGCTTCTACTCCGGCGTGGCGAGTGTTGCCGGAAATGCTGGCATCGTTCGCCGTCTTTTTCGTCTGGAGCTCCCGACGCCTGCAAGAGATGCCGAAGGTGTAGGACGTCCAGGGTGGCCTCGCGAAAACCGGCTGGCCGCTTGTGCTCCAGCATCTCCTCGGGCGGTGGGAAACCGCTTTTCGCATACCACCTGAGCGGCGTTCTCAAATCGAAATAATTCCATACCGCACCAGGGCCAGCGTGGAAAGAGCGACTAATGCCCAGAGCAGTACCCCCTGCACAAGCGGTCGTGCCCCTACCTCTTTCAAGGTGGAGCGGGAAATTCCTGAGCCAATCAGGAACAGGGTAGCGGTCAGGCCCACTTTACCCAGGCCGTACAACGCGCCGTAGGTCCGGGCAAAGGCTGGCAGATACGTGCAGGCCACCGCCGCCAGGCAGAAAAGCAGGATGAACCATGGCCAGCGGATTCGCGTCTTGCTCTTGTTCAGGGAAGCGACCGCGAAGGCCAGGGGCACAATCCACAGCGCGCGGGTCAGCTTCACCGTGGTGCCAACCAGCAGCGCCTGCGTGCCGTACTTTGCGGTCGCGCCTACCACCGAACTGGTGTCGTGAATACCCAGGGCCGACCACAACCCGAACTGGGATTGGGTGAGATGAAGCGCCAGCCCAATGGCGGGGAAAAGGAACAATGCGATAGAGTTCAAAACAAACACCGTGCCCAGCGAGACCGCCATTTGTTCTTCGCTGGCATCGGTCACCGGCCCCACCGCCGCGATGGCGCTGCCGCCGCAGATCGCTGTGCCGGTGCTGATCAGCATGGAGGTTATGCCATCCACCTGTAGAAAGCGGCCCAGCGCGAGTCCGGCCATCATCACTAGCGTGATGCTCACCGCGGTGTAGAGAAAGCCGGTCCGCCCGGCATGCACCACCTCATGCAGGTTCATGCCGAATCCCAGCCCAACCACCGAGGCCTGCAACAGGAAGGTGGAGAGTTTTTTGGCGTCCCGTTGATAGGGGTGGGTGAAACATAGCCCGTACAAGAGTCCAGCCAGAAGGGCCAAGGGCGGAGATACCAGGCCGCTGGCGGCGATTATCAATCCCGCAAAAAACAGGTTTTTTGAGTTCATTCGTTCAGGAGTGTGGTCGTGGCGCAGTCTTTCTTAAGCAGCCGATTTGCTGGCGATTGCTTTATTTATTGGAAACGCGTCTTGCGCGTTGTTTTCTATTTTGTACCACAGAAAAGGCCGGCGATGCCAAAAGTGTAGGGCGTCCAGGTGGCCTGGCGAAAGCCGGCGGCGCGCATGCGTTCCAGCATCTCCTGGGGCGCGGGAAAGCGCTCTACAGACGCGGGCAGATATTGGTACGGCCCTTTCACTCCGGAAATAAGGGTGCCGATTTTAGGCAGAACGTGGCGGAAATAAGAGCGGTACATCGTCCCCAGCAGCCCGCGCGGTTCGCCGAAATCGAGGATGCCGGCTTTGCCGCCCGGTCGCAGCACGCGCGCGATCTCCCGCAGGCCGGCATCGTAGTCGGCCAGGTTGCGAAAGCCAAACGCTGCCGTCACCAGGTCGAAGCTGGCGTCGGGTAAAGGCAGGCGGAGCGCGTCGGCTTCCATCCAGTGCAGCGCTGTTCCCCGCGATTTTTGC
>DATJEH010000067.1:0-6751 GCA_035496875.1 Terriglobales bacterium
ACGTTGGAGATGCCGCCGTACTCGGCGATTTCGCGGGTGTGGCGCCGCTCATAGAGCACGCCGACGATCAAGAAGAGCGCGCCGGTGGAGATGCCGTGGTTGATCTGCTGCAGCACAGAGCCGCTCAGGCCCAATGGGTTCAGGGCGAAAATGCCCAGGGTGCAGAAGCCGAGGTGGCTGACGGAAGAGTAGGCCACCAGCTTCTTCATGTCCTTCTGCATGAGCGAGACCAGGGCGCCGTAGATGATAGCCACGATGGAGAGGCCGATCATCCAGCCGCGCACCGTGGGGTGGGTGACCACGCCGGGAAAGAAGGGCAGGGAGAAGCGGATAAAGCCGTAGGTGCCCATTTTCAGCAGAACGCCGGCCAGGATGACGGAGCCGGCAGTGGGCGCTTCCACGTGCGCGTCCGGCAGCCAGGTGTGAAAGGGGAACATCGGCACCTTGATGGCGAAGCCGATAAAGAAGGCCAGGAAGAGCCAGATGGCAAAGTGAAATGGTATGGCAGGCGCGGTCTTATACAGCTCGGGGATGCTGAAGGTATAGGCGCCGGTGACGCTGTGGTTGTTGAAATAAAGGAACAAGATGCCGAGCAGCATCAGCACCGAGCCCAGCAGGGTGTAGAGGAAGAACTTGATGGCGGCGTAGAGCTTGCGCGGCCCGCCCCAGATACCGATCAGCAGGTACATGGGGACAAGCATGGCTTCCCAGAAAACAAAGAAGAGGAAGAAATCCAGGGCCATGAAGACGCCGAGCATTCCGGTCTGCAGCACCAGGAACCAGGCGTAGTACTCCTTGGTGCGCTCCTCGATGGCCGACCAGGAGGAGAGGATGGAGATCCAGCCCAGCAGCGTGGTGAGCATGATGAGCAGGAAGGAAATGCCGTCAATGCCCAGGTAGAAGCCGGCGCCGATGGAGGGTATCCAGTTGCTGGGCGCGCCTTCGATGAACTTGAAGCCGGGCTGGAATCGCTGCGCCCAGAACCAGGGCACCAGCGGGAGGGAGACCAGCAAGCCGGCCAGGGCGAAGAGGTTGGCGATCCAGCGCACCGCGTTCTTGTTTTCGCGGGGCACAAAGAGAAGGAGGATCGCCCCCGCCAGCGGGGTGAACAAGATGATGGAGAGAATGTGATTATGCATAAGAACCAGTTGTCAGTTCTCAGTTGTCAGTTCTCAGCCTGAGAAGCCGTTTTCCTCAATCCTTTGCGCCGTCCTCGCAAGCGCTGCCGCTGCGAGCGGTCGCTCAACCTACCGCCAGGCGTAATACGCCACAAAGCCCAACAAACCTGCGACCATGACGAACGCGTACCACTGCACCAGGCCCCATTGCAGCAGGCGCATTGGGTAGGACAAAATTTTTGAAACGAAGGCCGGGCCGTTCACCAGCAGACCGTCAATAATGTAGGTGTCCCAAAGCCGCGAGAGCGTACCTAGGGCGCGCGTGCTCCAGCCGGCGCCGTTGACGGCGCCGTCAATTACGTACTTGTCGAAACCAGAGGTGGCTTCGCCCAAGCCCATGGCGCCCAGGCGCACGGGGCCGAGCGTTCGGCGGCCGGTGAAGAGGTAATCGTAGCCCTCATCCACGTAGTACTTGCTCAGCAGAAGCTGGTAAGCGGGGGGCGCGACGGCGGCGATGGGCTCGACGTAGCCGCGGTCGGCATGACGATAAAATTTCCAGGCCAGTCCCCACCCGCCGACCGCCACTCCCAGGGACAGAAACATCAGCAGGTACTCGGTGCCGCTGGTGTGCTCGGCTTGCTCCTGGCCGGCGGCCAGCTGCGCCGGAGCTTGCTGTGCGAGGACCTGCGCTTCCGGCGCGAACACCGGCGCCAGGAAAGCGCCAAAATGGTCGGAGCCGCCCAGGCTGTGCGGCCACCCGAGGAAGCCGGCGAACAGGGAGAAGAAGGCCAAAATAATAAGCGGCACGGTCATGGAGCGGGGCGACTCGTGGATGTGGTGCTCCACCTCGTGGTCCATGCGCGGGCGGCCGTGAAAAGTCAGGTACATCAGCCGGAACATGTAGAGCGCGGTCATGGCGGCGGTGACCCAGCCAATGATCCACAGCACGTGGTAGGCGCTGGTGTCCTTGGCCCAGGACTGCCACAGGATTTCGTCCTTGGAGAAGAACCCGGCAAAGGGAAAGATTCCGCAGATTGCCAGGGTGGCAAACCACATGGTCGCATGAGTGGTCTTGATGCGATGGCCCAGGTCGCCCATGTTACGCATATCCTGCTCGCCGCTCATGGCGTGGATGACGGAGCCGGCGCCAAGGAAGAGCAGGGCCTTGAAGAACGCATGGGTGAAGACGTGGAAGACGCCGGCGGCGAAAGCGCCCACACCCAGGGCCAGGAACATGTAGCCGAGCTGGGAGATGGTGGAGTAGGCGAGCACACGCTTGATGTCGTTCTGCACCAGGCCGATGGAGGCGGCAAAGATGGCGGTCAGGGCGCCCACGATGGCCACCACCTTCATGGCTTCCGGAGCGAGCACGAAGAGCGCGTTGGAGCGGCACACCATGTAAACGCCAGCGGTGACCATGGTGGCGGCGTGGATGAGGGCGGAAACCGGAGTGGGACCTTCCATGGCGTCGGGCAGCCAGACGTAAAGCGGCAACTGCGCCGACTTGCCGCAGGCGCCCACAAACAGCAGCAGCGCGGCCATGGTGATGACGGGATCGCCCACGGCAAACTGCCCGCTGCGCGCCAAGTGAGTCACGGTGGTGAAGGAGAACGACCCGAAGTACCAGGCGATGGTGAACATCCCCATTAGAAAGCCGGCGTCGCCGATGCGGTTAACGATGAAGGCTTTGTTGGCGGCGGCGCTGGCCGAGGGCTTATGGAAAAAGAAGCCGATCAGCAGGTAGGAGCATAGGCCCACTCCTTCCCAGCCCACGAAGAGCATGGGGTAGTTGTTCCCCAGCACCAGCGTGAGCATGGAAAACATGAACAAATTCATGTAGCCGAAGAAGCGGTAGTAGCCGCCTTCATGGGCCATGTAGCCGACCGAATAAATATGGATCAGCATGCCCACGCCGGTTACGAACAGCAGCCAGATAAGGGAGAGCGGGTCGAGCAGGAAGCCGACGTCGGCTTTGAATTCCACCGGCGTGCCATTGTGCGTGAGGTAGGTAAGATGGCCGGTGCCGCTGCCCAGCCAGGTGTACATCACCTGCTCAAAGGGCGCGCCGTTGTTGGCGTGCATCCAGGGCACATACTGCAGGGCCGCGCCGCAGGCCATGGCGAAAGCCAGCACGGTGGCGCCTACGCAGATGGCGCTGACCGCGGGCTTGGAAAGCTTGCGCCCGAAGAAGAACATGGCCGCGGCGCCAACGGCCGGCAGCAGCGGAATGAGCCAGATGTAGGTTAGGAAGAACATTGTTTTTAGCTATCTAGCTGCATGGCTGGCTAGCTGACTGGCTATTCGTTTTAGCTGTCGGCTGTCAGCTCAGCAATTAGCAGTTAGCAATTAGCATTTAGCCCGTAAACCGAATTGCCGATGCGCGTGGCCGGCTAAATGCCAAGTGCTAATTGCTAAATGCCCCTTACCACTTAAGCAAATCCACTTCGTCTACGTTCACCGTCTCCTTATTGCGGAAGAAGGCGATGAGAATGCCCAGGCCAACGGCGGCTTCGGCGGCGGCGTCGGTGATGACAAAGACGGCAAACACCTGGCCGTGCAGCCCATAGAGGCGCGAAAAGGCCACTAAGTTCAGGTTCACGGCGTTCAGGATCAGTTCGATGGACATCAGAATAATGACCACATTGCGGCGGGTGAGCACGCCGATGGTGCCCAGCACGAACAGCGCCGCCGCCACGACGAGATAATGAAGAGTGGTGATTGGGACCATAAAAACAGCTTCCTGGCTGATTGTTAGCTCTTGGCTCTTAGCTGTAGCTCCCTGCCTTTGCCGACTCCTGACTACTGACTCCTGACTGCTAGTTCTCTAAATTCTCTTCTTCGCCATTACTACCGCGCCCACGATGGCGACCAGCAGCAGCAGCGAGGCGATCTCAAAGGGCAGCATGTAAGTGCCGTAGAGCCATACCGCCACCTGCTGGGTGTTCAACTGTTCGGGCAATTGCACGGCGCGCTCGGGAAAGACCGACTTGCCGCGGGCGTAAACCAGGATGAAAAGCACGCCCAAGGCGGCAGTGGCGGCGACTCCCACCAGCCACTGCCGGTTGAACTGGGTTTCGCGCTGGGCCCGGTCAACATTCACCAGCATGATCACAAACAGGAACAGCACCATAATGCCGCCGGCATACAGAATAATCTGCACGCCGGCCACGAAAGGGGCGTACAGCATCAAGTAAAGTCCGGCCAGCGAAAGCAGGGTAAAGATGAGCGCGATGGCGGAGTGCACCGGGTTCTTGCGGGTGATGACCAGCACGCCGCTGATGAGCGCCATGGCCGACAGAAAGTAGAAGAAGAAGGGGGTGGCAACGGGATTCATACCAGCACCCCCACTACGGCGGTGGCGATAAGCACGCCCAGTCCCATGGGCAGCATGATCTTCCATCCCAGCCTCATAAGCTGGTCAAAGCGATAGCGGGGGAAGGTGCCGCGGTACCAGATGTAGAGATACATAAAGACGGCGACCTTGGCGACGAACCAGAAGATGTCCTGAATGCGGTCGCGCACCGGGGGCGCGAGGAGGACCAGGCCGATGCCGGCCAGGACCAGAGCCAGCGCGCCCAGGCCGCCTTTCTGAATTTTCATCAGCGGGTGCTTGGGCATGCGCAGGGTGCCGACCAGGGCGAAGACGGCCAGCACAAAGAAGCACGCCGCCGGCACCAGGGAGAAGGCGAAATCAACGGCACCCAGGGGCGCGGCATGTTCCCAGAATCCGGGAATGGTAATGGCCGGTCCATGCCAGCTGGAAAACGGCCGCAGCCAGCCCCCCAGCCAGAGGGTGACGGCGATGGAGGAGACGGCGAGCATGGCGGTGTATTCCGCCAGGAAGAAGAGCGACCAGCGGAACCCGCTGTACTCGGTGTGGAAGCCGGCCACCAGCTCCGATTCCGCTTCCGGCAGGTCGAAGGGGGCGCGGTTGGTTTCCGCCACCATGGCCACGGCAAAGACGAACAACGCGATCAGGCCCAGAGGAAAGAACTTGAAGGCGAACCAGGTATGCTGCGCCGCTTGCGCCTGCACGATGCCGATCATGCTGAGCGTGCCGCTGCCGCCGGCATTGAAGCTGGTCATAAGCACGGCGGAAACCACGGCCAGGCCCATGGCAATTTCATAGGAGACCATCTGGGCGCTAGAACGCAGCGAGCCCATCAGGGGGTAGTGCGAGTTTGAAGCCCAGCCCGCCATGATGATGCCCAACACGCCCAGTGAGGAAACCCCGAGCATGAAAAGGATGCCGATATTCATGTCGGTAACGGCGTGGGTGGGGCCAAAGGGAATAACAATGAAGACGGTAAAGGCGGCGATGACCACCATCAGGGGCGCCAGCCAGAAGACCAGCTTGTCGGCGCTCTCGGGGATAATGTCTTCCTTAAGCAGCAGCTTGAGGGAATCAGCAATAGGCTGGAGCAGGCCGTGCGGGCCCACGCGCATGGGGCCGAGGCGGACCTGCATGTGGGCGAGGATCTTGCGCTCCAGCCACACCATGCCCATCACGGCCAGAGAAATGCCCAGAAAGATGAGGAGAATGTAGATGAGCGCCCAAACCCAGTTCCCTGCCTGGCCGGGGGTGACGTTCGAATTGAGGTAGCCGGTAATGTACTGAAGCATTAGCGGTCCACCTCGCCCAGCACAATATCGAGAGTTCCGATGACGGCCACCACGTCCGCCACCAGTTGTCCGCGCACCATCTTATCGAGCGCCTGCAGGTTCACGAAGGAAGGCGGGCGCACGCGTATGCGGTAAGGCTGGGTAGAGCCGTCGCTCACGATGAAATAGCCCAGCTCGCCTTTGGGGGCCTCGATGGAGTGGTAGATTTCGCCCACCGGTGGCTTGAGCACCTTGGGGACCTTGGCCATGATGGGCCCTTCGGGAATGCCTTCGACGGCCTGGCTGATGATGCGCAACGACTGGCGCATTTCGGCGACGCGCACGAGGTACCGGTCGTAGGTATCGCCGTTCTGGCCGGTGGGAATATCGAACTGAAACTGGGAATAGGCGGCGTAGGGCTTGGCCTTGCGGAGGTCCCATTTGACGCCGCTGGCGCGCAGCACCGGCCCAGTCACGCCCAAGTCAATGCAGTCGGGGCCAGAGAGCACGCCCACGCCCCTGGTGCGCTCCACCCAGATGCGGTTGGTGGTGAGCAGCTCCTCGTACTCGTCAATTTTGGGGGTAACGAAAGCGACGAATTTTTTTACGTCGGGCTCGAAGCCGTCGTAGGTCTCGTACTGGCAGCCGCCGATGCGGAAGGCGTGGGTGGTGAGGCGCGCGCCGCAGTATTTTTCGTAAATCTTAAGAATCTCCTCCCGGTCACGAAAGGTATAGAAGAGGGGCGTAATGGCGCCGATGTCGAGCGCGTGCGTGCCCAGCCAAAGCATGTGGCTGGCCATGCGGTTGAGCTCAGTCAGAATGACGCGGATGTAGTTGGCGCGCGGCGGCGCTTCAATGTTGAGCAGCTTCTCCACCGCCTCGCAATAGCCCAGCCCGTTGGAGACCGCGGCCACGTAATCCATGCGATCCACGTAGGGATTGAACATGGTGTAGGTGCGGTGCTCGGCAATTTTCTCCACCCCGCGGTGGAGATAGCCGATGATGCACTCGGTGCCGCGCACCTTTTCGCC
>DATJEH010000068.1:0-21843 GCA_035496875.1 Terriglobales bacterium
GGTTTCCCACGGCTGAAGCCGCGGGCTTCCACTCTGACTTCCGACTCCTGACTACTGACTCCTTGTTTTCCTAGCTTTGCCAATCCCGCTAAAAAGCACGCCTCGTAACCCAGCACCGACGCGGTGTAGTGATCCGGGTGCCGGCCCCGCCAGTAGGGAAGAATGACCACGCGCGGGCGCTGTTGGCGGAGCACACGGGCCACCTTGAGCCGGTTTAGCCAGGTGTTCTCGACCTGGCCGTCAGGAATATCGAGCGCCTGCCGCCAGGAGACTTGCAGGATGCGCGCTGCCTCGGCTGCTTCGGCGGCGCGCTCCTGGGCGCTGCCCCTCGTCCCCAGTTCACCCTGGGTCAGGTCGAGGATGCCGGTACGGCGACCGCGCTGTGCCATCTTGAGCAGGGTGCCGCCACAGGTCTGCTCCACGTCATCGCGATGAGCGGCAATGGCCAGAATGTCGAGGGCGGAGCTGCTCATGTTCAATCCAGGCTGCCCTGCTCAATGACCACGTTTTCGCGCACGATGAGCCGGTGCGCCGCCATTTCGCGCAGGCGGGGCAGAACCCGGCTTACGTGCTCATCGGTGTCAATGAAAGTGATCACCACAGGGAGCTTGCCGCCGGCGTCCACCAGGTGAGTGGTTTGCAGCTTCTGCCGGCCAGTAAAGCCGGCGACGGCGTGCAGGGCGGTGGCGCCAGCCACATTTTCCTGGCGCAGGTAGTTGAGGATCTCCACGTGCAGCGGCCGGTGATGCCACTGGTCGGCTTCGTTCAGGTAGATGGTGACTTGCACCGCCATGCGCGTTGGCATTTTACAGTACCCGGGCCAGGGCAATCCCGCCCAGCACCGCGGCCAGCGACAGCAGGTTGTTGCCCAGGATGTTGGCCCCGAACAGCGCCCACTGGCCTTGCTCGAAGTAGCCCATGGTCTCGAATGCATAACTGGAAAACGTGGTGTAGCCCCCGCAGAAGCCGACAGCGATGAGCAGCCGCCAGCGCGGGTCGGCCAGCACGCGCTCCGTGGTCCAGGCCATGAAGAAGCCCAGCACGAAGCTGCCGGTCACGTTGATGGCCAGCGTGCCCAGGGGAAATTCCGCGGTCACGCGGGCGAGCAGGCTGCTGATCAGGTAGCGGAGGTTGGCGCCGGCTATGGCGCCCAGGGATATCCAAAGAAACGCTTGCACGATGGAGCTCTCCTCACGCGATCTGGTAGGAGTTATCAGCCGGGCGGCTAAGCCGGGCGGTTGATGGCGAACTCCATCGCCGTAATTTTTTTATCAGCAGTGCAGGAAATTGTCCAGCGAAGCGGCGGCGGTTCGCTGACTGTCCTGAGACCGTCTCGGCCTCAGTTGCCAATGGACTCAGCGCCCATCCATCTTACGCGGGTCCCCAAACAGCTCCCGCAACAAGCCCAACAGTTCCTCGGGGCTGTGGCTGGAGATGGTGTGATTCACGCCGTCGCAGGAACTGGAAGCGGATGGGGCGAGCAGGATGGCCGGTTTATTCTCATTCCTACGCTTGAAGTTGGCTACTATTCTCGCGCAGTCGCCTGGAAGGCCGGCATGAACAATGAGCGCATCAACAGCCGGAAACTGCTCACAAATATCTAATGCCTCTCGTGCCGAGTGGGCGGTAATGACGTTGAACTTCGCGGTTTCCAGCACCAGCTTGCGCGTCGAGAGCGCCTGTTCGGGTTCGGGTTCGGCCATCAGAAAGGTAGGTCGGGGCACGGTTTTCTTCCTGTCGAGCCCATTATTCTGAGCGGCTGTGCGGAATCTTTACAATCACGCCATGGCGCAGCACTCGACCCCAGTGGGATGCCCTGGCGCCTGCAGAAGATGCGCGTTAAAGACGCTGCACGCAGCGGCGTCGCCTTACTAGCCGTCACGCCCGACGCCGAGCGAATCCGCCACCCGGTTGATGTAGTTGAACCAGGAGGCAATCAGCGTGATCTGCAGGATTCCTTTGTCATCGAAGCCCGCCTGCCGCAGGCGGTCGTGGTCGGCGCGGCGCACCTGCGTGGCATCCTTAGTGAGCTTCACCACATAGTCCAGCATGACTCGCTCCTGCGGCGTGATGGGGGCGCTCGTGTAGTCCTGCTCGAGGGCTTTTACCAGGCCAGCGTCCAATGTGACTCTACGCAGAAACTCTGCGTGCGAGTCAATTCAATACACGCACCGGTTGGTGACCGATACCACGGTGGTGATCATTTCGTGCTGGCGACGGGTAAGGGGTAAGTCAGGCGACATCAGCGCCCCAAAGGTGGAAAAGGCGTGATAGAGCGCCTGCGGAATCAGGCTGTGGGAAGCCACAATGGGCGCCGCGCCATCTTCGCTGGGGTGCACGGGGGTTGCGTACTCCTTGGGATAGAGGGAGCGCTGGCTCTCCATGGCCTCGCGCACTTTCTGATCGTCTTCCGGAGATATGGTGCGAATCCAGGTCATCAGTTGTCCATCCTCTTTGAATTAAGCCGGGAGAAGGTATCGCAACCCGAGTATTGTTGCCAATCACATGTTTGTACTACTACCGTGAGGAGGCCCGCTCCGCGCGCCTGGACAGGCGAGGGCGCCCGTGCACACACCCGCATGCTCAGTCAGTCACTAACTCTCCCAGCTTGGTTTCCTTAACCGTCAGGCGTTCACAGCGCTGGTCCAGGGCGTCGTAATCTCTCTCCCGTGCCTGACGGAACTCCTCATAAACTTCCTGCGATACCCAATAATCCAGAGTGACGTAGCGCAGAGGATCGGATACATCCCGCAATAGGCGGCTGTTACGGTAGCCCTCAGCGCGGGCAAACAGTTGCGCCCACTCGCCTCGTGAACCATAGACGGCTTCGAATTCGGCGGTGCACTCTTCCCGAATTGTGAATTCCCAAACGATTACGTACATGTGGAGAAAGGAGCCAGGAGCCGGTAGTCAGGAGTCAACAAAATCGCAACAACCGCCGCCCGACCACCCCGCCTGTTCTCGTACTACACTACAGCGATGGCTGACCTCAGCTATCCTATTGGAAAGTTCACCCCGGAACGCGACCTGTCGCCGCAGCGCCGCGCCCAACTGATCGCGCAGGTTGCCGAAGCTCCTGCCCAACTGCGGGCGGCCGTGCAGGGGCTTTCTTCGCAGCAACTCGATACGCCTTATCGTCCCCAGGGCTGGACGGTGCGCCAGGTCGTACACCATGTCCCCGACAGCCACATGAATGCCTACATTCGCTTCAAGCTGGCGCTGACTGAGGCCGAGCCCACCATCAAGCCCTACGAGCAGCAATTGTGGGCCGAACTGGCGGACAGCCGTCAGACTCCGACTGAGACCTCGCTGGGGTTGCTGGAGTGCCTGCACCAGCGCTGGGTCCTGCTGCTCAAGAGCATGGCCGAAGGCGACTGGCAGCGCAGCTTTCGCCATCCCGAACTGGGCATGGTGCGCCTCGATACCAACCTGGCCCTCTACGCCTGGCATGGGCGCCATCATGTGGCGCACATTACCGGGTTGCGCGAGCGCATGGGGTGGAATTCGGCACGAGCCGACTCTGCAGGATAACAGGATCACCACGGCTCACTAGAGTACGTTGATGAGCGCGGGCTGCTGCCCTTACTTTTTCTCGATCAGCCTGGCTCCCAGCAGGGCCCCGTTGCGGTCGTCATGCAGGCGGATAGGGAAGACCAGGATATTCCAGGTCCAGCGCGCGCTCTTGCGCGGCAGGTGAGGCAAGCCGGGAGAGCCGCGGTCAATATAGGTTTCGCGGGTGTCGGCGACGGTGCGGATGGTTTCCGCCCAGTGCTCGGCCAGATCGGGAAACTGCTCGAAGATGTTCTTGCCCGCGAACCAACCGCGCTTGTGCCCCAGCATGGCGGCGAAATAATCGTTCACATATTGCCAGTTGCCGTCGCGGTCCAGGATTTCCACCACCATATCATCGCCCATGTTCATGCTGATGCGGGAATAGTAGAAGTCGCGCGCATCCACCACCACGGGCTTGCCCCGGCGCTTGGCCTCGAAACTGCGCAGCGCCGCCACCAGGTCGTCCACCGAACTATAGCCCTTGAGCAGGTGCATGTCGGCAATGCCGCCGAAGCGCCGCTCCAGCGTGGCCGAAAGGATGATAATGGGTACCTGCGGCCGCTTCTGGCGCAGGGTTTCGGCCACGTCGCTGCCAAACTTGCCCGCTCCCAAGTGGTAATCGAGCACGGCAATATCAATGTCGTTGAGCTTGGATTCAGCCTCTTCGATGGAGGCAGACGTGACGACATGGTAGCCCTTTTGCCGGAGGATGGTGGAGCGCACGAGCAGGTTATCCTCCAGGTCGTCGAGCAGCAGCACCCGGATGGGCCTGGCTTCGGGCTTGACCGCGATTTCGGTTACGTCACTCATCGTTTGGTTGGATGCATGCTGTCGTGGAGCGCCGACAGCTCCCGGCACAGCAACCGCAAACCTGGAGCTAAACGAGGCTGTCGCGCCGCGGCCAAGAGCCCGCCCTACTCTCCCGCCGCTTTGCTCCGCAGCAGCTTCATCATTTCCGGCAAGCGGCTGAACACGGCCACGCACCGCAGCCACAACCGGTTGTCAATGGCGGGATAGCCGCTCACCACCTTGCCCGCGGGCACGTCATTGGGAATGCCGCTCTGCGCCGTGGCGATAACCCCATCGCCGATTTTGCAATGGCCTGCCACCCCGACCTGGCCCGCGAGGATGACGTTGTCGCCTACCTCGGTTGAGCCCGCCAAGCCCACTTGGGCGCACAACAGGGTATGGTTTCCCACGCGTGAGCCATGTCCCACCTGCACCAGGTTATCGATCCGCGTGCCCCGGCCGACGCGGGTTTCGCCGATGCTGGCCCGGTCCACGCAGGCATTGGCCTGCACCTCCACGTCGTCTTCCAGCACCGCCGCACCTGACTGCACAATCTTGCGCCAGCGCCCCTCGTTGTCCTTGGCGAAGCCGAAGCCGTCGCCTCCGATGACCACTCCGTTCTGGAGCGTTACGTTATCGCCCAGCCGGCAGTTCTCCCGTACCACCGCGTGGGCGTGGGCGAGGAAGCTATGGCCGATGCGAGCCCCGCGGTAAATGACCACGTGGGCCAGCAGCACACAGTTTTTGCCGATCTGTACATCCTCTTCCACCACCACATAGGGGCCGATGGAGGCATTCTTCCCGATTTTGGCGGAGGGGTGGATGACCGCAGTGGAGTGCACTCCGGCCGCATACCTGGGCGAGGGGTAGAAGATCTCGAGGGCGCGCGCGAAATCCAGGTAGGGGTTGCGCGAGCGCAGCAGGGCCACGCCTATGGCAGGAAAATCTTCGGCCACAATGACGGCCGAAGCCTTGGTGCTGCGGGCCGCCGGCGCGTATTTGGGATTGGCCAGGAAGGTGAGTTGCCCCGGCCCGGCCTCTTCGATGCCGGCTACCCCGGTGATTTCGGTTTCTGGCGAGCCGTTCTCCAGGCGCATGCCCAGGCTGGCCGCAATTTCTCCCAGCTTCATGCCGATCTTCGCCTCGGGTGGCAAAGTTTCGATTGTAATGCAGGAGCGGACTCTGCCGCAGTGAAAGGGATCAGGCGCGAATTCCCATGCAGAAAGGGTCACGCGGGTCCAGAATCAGCTCCGCTTCGGCGTTGACGAAGGCCGAGCCCTTGATGCTGGGATAGACCTGGCCATCCACCACATGGATGGCGCCCTCAAAGACGCTGCCTACTATGCTTTCCTGTTTCCACACCTGGCCCTCGCCCAGCCTGCCGTCGGCGTAAAGACAAGCCATTTTGGCGCTGGTGCCGGTTCCGCACGGGGAACGGTCATAGGCCTTTCCGGGGCAAAGCACAAAATTCTTGCTGTTCACCCCCGGCAGACGGGAGGAGGCATACAACTCCACATGGTCAATCACCGCACCTCCCTCCCCGGTAATTCCAGCCGCGGCCAGAGCCTGCCGAACCGCCCAGGTGAAGTTGGTGAGCGCCTCCACATTCTTCAGCGTGAGCTCCAGATTGTGCTCGCGCACCAGAAAGAACCAGTTGCCGCCCCAGGCCACGTCGCCTTGCACGCGCCCATGGCCGGGAACATCCAGTGTTACGTTGGCGGCTAAGCGATAGCTGGCCACGTTGTTCACGGTGACCTGCCCATCTTCATGCAGCGCGGCCGTGACCGTCCCGACCGGGGTGTCAATGCGGTGCAGCCCGGGCTTGATTCTGCCCATATGCGCCAGGGTTACGACCAGGCCGATGGTGCCGTGGCCGCACATGCCAAGATAGCCGACATTGTTGAAGTAGATGACACCGGCGGCGCTGGTTGCATCTACCGGTTCGCACAGGAGCGCACCCACCACCACATCGGAGCCGCGCGGTTCGTTGACTACGGCCGAGCGAAAGTCATCGTGTTCGGTCCGCAAGTGGCGCAGGCGCTCAGCCAACGGACCGCGGCCCAGGTCAGGCCCGCCGCCTACTACCAGCCGCGTAGGCTCCCCCCCGGTGTGGGAATCAATCACCCGAATTTTCCGCAATCCCATTCCTGGTTCGCCCCGGATGCCGTGCTCAGCTGCTCAGGCGCCCGTGAGAGCTAGCGCCGTAAGACACAAATTCTAGCGGGAAAACGTACGCCTACAATATACGACGGCAGGCGGGCCAGATCAGACGTCTTTGGCTCCATCAAGCCGAGGTGCAATCCCAAAATTGCAAATTACGAGTTGCTCAATTACAAATGTGTTCACCTGCTCATGACCTACAAGGAACGGGCCTTCTGGTGGGATACGGTTATCATGCCGGAGGGCGAAGCCGCAGCATTGCCGGAAAATGTGGATGTGGCGGTCATCGGGTCCGGGTTTTCAGGCCTCTCGGCGGCTCGGACGCTGGCCCGGCGCGGCGCCCAGGTGGCGGTGCTGGAAGCCGAATCCCTCTGTTGGGGCGCGAGCTCACGCAACGGCGGTATGGTGCTGACCGGAATGAAGCTGGGGGTAGGAAAGCTGGTGAGCCGCTATGGCCTGGAAGCGACTCGGCGCATGTACGCGGCTTCGCTCGCTTCCATTAACTGTGTGGAGCAGGTTGTTCGGGAAGAGCGGATCGCCTGCGACTTCGCCCGCACCGGCCATCTGGAAGTGGCTTGCAAGCCGGCGCATTTTGCCGCTTTCCGCCGCTCGGCCGAGGTCATTGCCCGGGAATTCAACCACCACCTTCGGCTGGTTCCGCGCAGCGAACTGCGCAGCGAGATAGGTTCCAGCATTTACCACGGCGGCCTGGTGGACGAAGCCAGCGCGGGACTGAATCCGGCGCGCTACGTGGCCGGGCTGGGCCGCGCCGCCCAGAAAGCCGGAGCGCGGCTGTTCGACCAGGCGCGCGTGACCAGTGTCGAGCCGGCCTCCCGCAAGGGCAGCGGCGGGTTTCAGCTCACTACCGCCCGCGGCCGCTTGTGGGCGCGTGACGTCTTTATCGGCACCAGCGGCTACACCGGCGCCGCCACCCCTGGGCTGCACAAGCGGATCATTCCCATCGGTTCTTACATCATTGCCACTGAACCCTTGCCGGAAGCGCTGGCCCGCGAGCTCAGCCCCCAGAGCCGGATGATCTTCGATTCCAAGAACTACCTGTATTATTACCGGCTTACCGCAGATAACCGGATGTTATTCGGGGGCCGCGCCGCGTTCTTCCCTGAAACCGGCAATACCATTCGCCGCAGCGCCGAAATTTTGCGCCGCGGGATGGTTGGGGTTTATCCCCAGCTTCGCCAGGCCAAGGTGGAGTATGCCTGGGGGGGCACCCTGGATTTCGCCTTCGACATCATGCCCCATGCCGGAAAGATGGATGGCATGTACTACGCCGTGGGGTATGCCGGACATGGTGTGGCAATGGCCACCTACCTGGGGAGCAAGGTGGCGGAAGCGATGTGCGGAGCGGAGGACCAGAACCCCTTTGCCGACATTGCTTTTCCGGGGGCGCCCCTGGGACTCTATAACGGGAAGCCATGGTTTTTGCCTTTTGCCGGAGCTTGGTACAAGTTTCTGGATATAGTTCGCTGAGTTTGCATAAGCAAGAAGGCGGAGATACATGGGATTGAAAGCTTTGTACGGAATTTGGCACACAAAACCGGACAAAACACCCGCAACTATCGGGGTTGCCAGCAACAACAGCAAACAGGGATAATATTCAAGACACCCGAACATGAAAGCCCAACGTTTTCGCGCGAAAACAGCCGCACTTCTGGGGTTTGCCTGCATGGGGGTGATCTTCGCCACGATTGCCCTGCCGGGCGCGAGCGGCCCTGGTCCGCAATTGATTCAGGCGGCTGAGCTGGCCAGGCTTTTACAGGAACCCGCCGGCGTGAGGCCGCTCATCATCCAGGTAGGTTTTCGCACACTCTATGAGCAGGCACACATTCCAGGTTCGGAATACATAGGCCCGGCATCGGAAGCGCGGGGGAGGCAGGAGTTGCACAACCGGGTACAGGCCCTACCGCGGAACCGCTTTATCGTGCTTTACTGCGGATGTTGCCCGTGGAGCCATTGCCCCAACGTAAGGCCGGCATACCAGGAACTGAGGGAAATGGGTTTCCGGAATGTGCAGGTGCTCTACATCGCCAACAATTTTGGGGCTGACTGGGTAGATAAAGGATATCCCGTGAGCAAGGGAAACTAAAAAACATAGGCCTAAGAAATGGGCTCAGGCGGCACAGTGAACAGCAAAATTTCTTTCATCATAGGCGCGGTAGTGGTGGTGGCAGCCAGTTTGTATTTTGGAACGCGGGACGTCAGCGATCCACCCAGTTTCGGTGTGACCTCCGGGCAACACCTGCCGGTTCCGGAAGTAACGCTTACCGATCTTAAGGGACAGAAACTGGATTTGGCCAGCTACAAGGGAGACGTGGTGCTGGTGGACTTCTGGGCCACCTGGTGCAGTCCTTGCCGGGCAGAGATCCCGCAGTTCGTCGAGCTGCAGAACAAGTATGGCAGCCAGGGCTTTCGGATCGTGGGTATTTCCATGGATGACGGGCCCGGCCCGGTGCGGGACTTTTACGATCAGTACAAGATGAACTATCCCGTAGCCATGGGAAGCGCCAAGCTGGCGGAACGCTTCGGCGGAGTGCTGGGACTGCCAGTGAGCTTTCTGATCGGACGCGATGGGCGCATCTACGCGCGCCACGTGGGCGAAACCGAGGCTTCGGTTTTTGAAGCGGAGATCAAACAGCTGCTGGCCCGCCCGGCAACCGCTTCCGGATTATAAAATCCTGTGATTTTGTGATTTCAACTGCCACTGAGTCGGCGCCAGTCGACCTGACTCTGGCCCCGTCCAGCTCAGAACCTGTTCTTCACTCCGACCCCTACTTCAGGCGGCCTCTTCCCCGGTGAAGCCGGCCAGCGATTGTTGCAAATGGCTGTCGAGGCAGTCATTCAGGCGGGCCAAGTCGTCGAGAAGGCGGCTGAGGTCCAGTTCCAGGAGTCTTTCCTTCACTACGTCGTGAATGGCCAAGTCAATCGCGCGGCGGTCGTCCACAAGCATAGCCAGCGAGTACCCCTGCTCTTTTCTGCGGCGACCGTGGTTCACGCTGGCTCGGGGTTTTGATGGCTGGCCCTCAAGCTTCTGCAGAATTTCTGCAATAATGGCGTTGATGTGAGCAATGCGCTCCTGGTCTGAAAGCGGAATCCTGGCCAGGCGTGGCTGCGCCTTCATGTGTTCCAGGGCGCGGCTCACAACGCGCTGAGCATTCTCTCGAAGACAGTCAGCCAGGCGCTGGTTGCATGCGTGGCGCGACTGCTCCGGCCTGAGCAATCGTTCCTCAATGGCCTGCACCAGCGCACGAACTTCGGCAGGCTTCACCAGAAAATCGTCAACCTGGGCGCGAATGGCACGCAGCGCATTCTCAAAAGCGGGATAGCCAGTCAGAATAATATTCACGCAGGCAGGCTGGACTCGCCGCATGGCGCTGACCACGGTGAAACCGTCACCCGGTTCGCCAATGTTGAGGTCGGCGATTAGTACGTCGAATGGTTGCAGGCTGAGTTTTTGTATGGCTTCGGCAACGCTGCTAACAGCACTTACCTGGTAGCCGTGTTGTTGCAGGATGACAGGCAGGGTGAGACGAATTCCCGGTTCGTCATCCACAAACAAAATGTGGCCCGGCATGTTGACCTCGAGGGGTGGTTCAGGAGCAGTGCTCCGGATTAGATGGATGCTGGGGAAGACTCAGAGTTGCCCTATCAGATTAGTTCTCCTGATCGGCTGAGTCTCAGTGCTGATGTGAGCTTCATACCCGAGAACTGTGGTGCCCGGGACCGGAATCGAACTTGAGGAGGTTTGGCGGCGTGAGCGCAGCGGGAGCCGCCGGCCGAAATCCTGAGCCCAGCGAAGGACCTCGTCCACCAAAAAAGCCTTGTGGGTGCTGGTGCCCGGGACCGGAATCGAACTTGAGGCGGTTTGGCGGCGTGAGCGCAGCGGGAGCCGCCAGCCGAAATCCTGAGCCCAGCGAAGGACCTCGTCCACCAGAGAAGTCTTGTAGGTGCTGGTGCCCGGGACCGGAATCGAACCGGTACGTCCCTCTCGGGACCCGGGATTTTAAGTCCCGTGCGTCTGCCAGTTTCGCCACCCGGGCGGGTGTGCCTGTAACTGCTTAGCTTCTCGCGCCGCGAGCCGCCAGTCAAATTGTGGCAAAGGCTTCGATTGTTATTGATTCACCCCGCTGGCCAGAAAACCGCCGTCCACCGGGATGGTGGCGCCGGTCACGAAGCCGGCGGAATCGGAGGCGAGGAAGATGGCGGCGCCCACCAGTTCCTCCACCTGGCCGAATCGCTTCATGGGAGTGCGCAGGAGAAACTCCTGGCCGCGGGGGGTGCCATCCAGCAATTTCTGATTCAAGGCGGTGCGGAAGACTCCGGGCATGATGGCGTTCACGCACACGCCGTGAGGCGCCCATTCTACCGCCAGCGTCCTGGTCAGGGAGAGCACGCCGCCTTTGCTGGCGGCATAGGCGGCAACCTGGAAGAGGCCGAGAAAAGAGGAAAGCGAGGCAATATTGATAATGCGGCCATAGCGGCGCTCGACCATGTGGCGGGCGAAAGTCTTGCAGGCATGAAACACGCCCTTGAGATTGATATCCAGAATAGCGTCCCAGTCCTGGTTGCTGAGCTCCAGCGTAGGCAGGCGCTTGGCGATGCCGGCGGAGTTGACCAGAATGTCCACCTTATCAAAGGCGCGCAGCGTTTCCTGAAGCAATTGCTGCAGCGAGGATTCAGAAGTCACGTCACAGGTGACGGCGAGGGAGCGGCGGCCCAGACGCTGGATTTCTGAAGCCGCGGCCGCCACCTCCTGGGCACGACGCGCGCTGGGGATTACATCGGCTCCAGCCTGCGCCAGACCGATAGCCAGGGCGCGGCCGATTCCCGAGCTGCCGCCAATCACCACTGCCGTCTTGCCGTTCAGTTCCAAGCCAGGGTAGCTCATAGATATTGGTCACCAATTCCACATCGTCCCATCCAGCTTGCGGTTGACGGGCAGGTAGGCGCGCTCATAGGGAAACTTCGCCGCCAGCTTCTCGTCATAATCCACGCCCAAGCCGGGTTTTTCGCCGGTGTGCAGGAATCCATCCTTGAAGTAGTAGTCGTGGGGAAAAACCTGGTCGGTCTCTTTGCTGTGCCGCATGTACTCCTGAATGCCGAAGTTGTTGATCGAAGTATCGAAATGCAGAGCCGCGGCCATCGAAACCGGCGACAGGTCGGTAGCGCCGTGGCAGCCGGTACGTACATGGTAGAGTTCGGCCAGGGCGGCAATCTTTTTCAGGTGCGTAATGCCGCCGCTGTGCACGATGGTCATGCGCAGGTAGTCAATCAGCTGCTCGGTAATGAGCAGGTGCGCATCCCAGATGGAGTTGAAGACTTCGCCCACCGCCAAGGGTGTGGTGGTGTGCTGGCGAATCAGGCGGAAGCCTTCCTGCAGCTCCGCAGCGACCGGGTCCTCCAGCCAGAACAGGTGGTAGGGCTCCAGGCTCGTGCCCAGGCGCGCGGCTTCGATGGGCGTGAGCCGGTGATGAACGTCGTGCAGCAGGTGCAGTTCCTCCCCGAACTTGGCACGCAGGGCGGCAAACAGCTTGGGTACGTGCAGCAGATATCTGTCGCTTGACCAGACGTTCTCCGGGGGCAGGCCTTTTTCCGCAGGCTCGTAGAAAAGTTTGTCGCCGGCCACGCCGTAGGTGGAGGCCAGGCCGGGAATGCCGCTCTGGGCGCGCACCGCTTTATATCCCAGCGCGACATATTTGCCCACCTCGTCGGTGGTCTCCTCGATGTCGCGGCCGTTGGCATGACCGTAAGCCAGCACCCCGCTGCGGCTCTTCCCGCCCACTAAGTTGTAAACCGGAGCCTTAAGAGCTTTGCCCTTGATGTCCCACAGCGCCATATCCACGGCGGCGATGGCGGTCATGGTCACCGGACCGCGCCGCCAGTAAGCGCCGCGATAGAGGTACTGCCACATGTCCTCGGTCTGGAATGGGTCGCGGCCGATAAGGCAGGCGGCAAGGTGATCAGAGAGATAAGAGGCGACCGCCAGTTCGCGGCCGTTGAGAGTGGCGTCACCCAGGCCGTAAATGCCCTCATCGGTGTGGAGCTTCAGGGTAACGAAATTCCGCCCCGGACTGCTGACCAGCACCTTGGTTTCCGTAATCTTCACGCCGTTGTCCCCGATCCCCCGGCAAATTCCCGCTAGATGTGCCGGACCAGGCCTTGGTCCGTGGCACGCGTATTGCGAACCAGTAACAATACTAGGAACATGCCTATGAGGGGAACTATGCCGGCGGCGATCACAATGGGATCGAAGGAGTGGGTTCCGGCGAGGTGGCGGGCGTCAGAGACGTGACCGATCAGTTCGGAGGCAATGATGGTGCCGATGCCCGCACCTGTTCCGCTGATGCCGCTGACTGAGGCTACGGACTCATTGTGGTATAGGTCTGCCGGCAAAACGTTGGCGATGGTGGTGAAGGACCCATAGCAAAAAGTCGCCAACCCAAACAGGAGCGCGATCAGGTAGAGATTAGCGGTGAAGATGGTGGGAATAAGAAATGTGACTCCGACGCCGCCAAACACGACCAGCGCCTTGCGCGCCGAGCCCAGACTCCAGCCGCGCTTGATGAGATAGCCGGAAGCGGCCCCGCTGAAGAAGTTGCCCAGGTCGGCGGCGACGAAGGGAATCCAGATAGCGACCAGGCTGCTTCTCAGGTTAATGCCCTTGGCAACCAGGTAAATGGGGAACCAGTCGGTCACGAAGAACCATACGGGATCGGTAAAAGTCTTGGCGATAATTGTTCCCCAGGTTTGCGGAAGCTTAAGAAGGTCGCGCCAGCGCTGCCGGGGCGCGGGCTGCGATTCGAACTCTGCCTTTTCCGCAGCCAGCATCTGGCGCTCATCTGGGCCAAGGCGGGGATGCTCCTCCGGGGACCGGTAAAGCCAGCGCCACCCCAGAAGCCAGAAAAAACCGAGAATGCCGGGAAGCATGAAAGCCGGCCGCCATCCCCAGCGGAAGTAGATCCAGAGAACGATGAAGGGAGAAATGGCGGCGCCCACGGAAGAGCCGCTGTCGAACAGGGCGGTAGCAAGGCCGCGCTCGCGCTTGGGGAACCACTCCGCCACAGCCTTGGTGGCAGCCGGCCAGTTGGCCGACTCGGCCGCGCCCAGCAGGAAGCGGAAGGTCGCAAAACTGTAGAAACCGCGTGCCAGCGCCGTGAGCATGGAAACCACCGAGTACCAGGCCACGGTCAGCGTGAGTCCGCGGCGGGTGCCGATGTGGTCCATCAGCCGGCCGCATAGGGTCATGCCAATCGAATAGGCGACACGGAAAGCAACCACCAGGTTGGCATAATCGGTGTTGTTCCAGTGATACTGCAGCTGCAGGTAAGGCGCCAGCAGGGACAGGGTTTGGCGGTCAATGTAGTTGATGACAGTGGAGGCGAATAGTATGCCGCCAATCCACCAGCGCAGGCCACGGATCATGCGCGGCGCGGCGGCCTGGGCAGCAGCGGGACGCGAAGAGGAGGAGGATGGCACGGTTCCAGGAATCGTCCTTGTATATCATTAATTGATGGCGCAACCTAACCGTTGGCTCGGTGAAGCCCGATAGCAGAGGATAGCGACGATATGGCGGCACTCCCAATCAGAGATAAGGCAAGTTGCCGGTGGGACCTGGTGAGTCTGGGTGAAGTGATGTTGCGGCTGGATCCCGGCGACCGCCGCATCGCGACGGCGCGGGAATTTCAGGCCTGGGAAGGCGGAGGGGAGTACAACGTTGCGCGGGGCCTGCGAAGGTGCTTCGGCATGGAGACGGCGATTGTGACCGCGTTTGCCGACAATCCCGTTGGCCGCCTGCTGGAAGACTTTATCCTGCAGGGTGGGGTCAGCCAGAAGCATGTGCGCTGGGTGCCGTACGACGGCGTAGGCCGAAAGGTACGCAATGGATTGAACTTCACCGAGCGTGGCTTCGGCTTGCGGGCGGGTGTGGGATGCTCGGACCGGGGGCACACCGCCGTGTCGCAACTCAAGCCGGGGGAAATTGACTGGGAGCAAATCTTCGGCCAGGAAGGCGCGCGCTGGTTCCACACCGGCGGCATCTTCTGCGCGCTTTCGGAAAGCACGCCGCTGGTAGCCGAGGAGGCCATGCAGGCAGCCAGGCGCACGGGAACGGTGGTCTCTTACGACCTGAACTACCGTGCATCCCTGTGGAAATCCATTGGCGGAAAGCAGAAGGCGCAGCAGGTGAACCGCGCTTTGGCGCCGCTGGTGGACGTGATGCTGGGCAACGAAGAAGACTTTACGGCGGCGCTGGGCTTTTCCGTGCCCGGATTGGATGAGGGCCATTCCAAGCTCGATCCGGCGAATTTCATGGCCATGATCGAAAAAGTAGTGGGGGAGTATCCGAATCTGAAGGTGGTGGCTACCACGCTGCGTCACGCCCGCACCGCCACCCGGAACGACTGGGGGGCTATTGCGTGGTGCGAGGGGAGTTTTTACAGGGCTTCGGTACGGGAGAATGTGGAGATTTACGACCGCGTGGGCGGGGGAGACTCGTTCGCCTCGGGCCTGATCTATGGTTTCCTTTCCGGAAAGGAGCCGCAATGGGCGGTGGAGTGCGGAGCGGCTCACGGCGCGCTGGCCATGACCACGCCGGGAGACACAACCATGGTGACGCTCGACGAAGTGTTACAGGTGATGAAGGGCGCAACCGCGCGCATGGCGCGATAAGGAGATGAGCATGAGCAGGGAAGAGGTGGAGCGCAGGATTGAAGAGATTGGCATCGTGCCTGTGGTGCGCGCCGCCGGAGTAGAAGAAGCGAGGCAGGCGGTGGATGCCATCCTTCAGGGGGGAATTCCGGTGGTGGAAATCACCATGACTGTGGCGGGAGCGGTGGATGTGATCCGCGACGTTGTCCGCCAAGTTGGCAACAAAGTACTGGTGGGCGCGGGCACGGTGGTGACGGAGGAACAGGCGGAAGCCTGCCTGGATGCAGGAGCGCGGTTTCTGGTCAGCCCGGGGCTTTCCCTTGCCATGATGCGGGCGGCCCAGGCTCGTGGCACGCTGGCCATTCCAGGCGCCCTGACCCCCACGGAGCTGATGACGGCCACCGCCGAGGGAGCCAGCGTGGTCAAGATCTTTCCCTGCGGCAACGTCGGCGGTCCCAAGTATTTGAAGGCGCTTAGAGGGCCTTTTCCAAAAGCGAAACTTATTCCTACTGGTGGTGTAAGCGTGGCCAATGCCGCGGAGTACATCGCGGCCGGGGCTTTTGCCGTGGGCGTAGGGTCTGACCTGGTTGATACGGCGGCGCTTCGCCAGGGCAATCCGGAAAAAATTGTAAACGCCGCCCGGGAACTGGTAGCGGCCGTCCAAGCGGCGCGCAAAGCGGCCGTTGCCGCGAAACCGGCGGGCTCTCGGGCTTAGTGGCGGGCTTAAAAATCAGTATGAGTTCTTCAAAAAGGCGTATTTGGGATCTTCAGCCCAGGCGCCATAGCGGCGCTGTTCGCCGGCAAGCACCCAGGTATAGTGCAGGCAGCATCCCGGCGCAGCCACCACCGGATGATAGCCCTTGGGCAACAGCACCGTATCTCCATTCTCCACTACGAACACGTTGTTAAAGCCGTCTGGATCATCTCCAGCGGTATAGGTCCAAATGAAGCCGAAACCGCCGGCAGGCTGAATCTGAAAATAATAGATCTCTTCCAAAACGGCTTCGTGCGGGGGATTGGAGCGGTCGTGCTTGTGGGGCGGGAAACTGGACCAGGCTCCGGGGGCGTTCAGGGTTTCGCCAGCGAGCAGGCGCTCCGCCGCGACGTTGTCACCCACCGTCGTATAAACCGTGCGCTGGAAACTGCCCTGACCAACCTGTTTGCCGGCGGCGCCCTCTACCAACGCTGGGGTGCGGGGGTGGGTGGCGGGAGCGGAAAACAGCCCGGCTCGAAAATCTTGCGAAGTCGCCTGGATGCTGTAGCTGCTCTGCGGTGGGAGGTACAACACGCAGGGTGACCCGGAGAAAACATCGTAGCGTCCACCCAACCGTGGAAAGCTCTGCTGGAATCCCCGTCCTTGCGCGGTCACGTCCGCCGTGCCGGAGAACAGGTAGAGGATGCACTCGCGATCGGCAGTGGCACCTAAGTGCTCGCCAGACCCCAAAAGCGAGAATTGGAGGAAGCGCAGGACGCCGGGTGGCACCACCTCCCGGCGATTGCCGTTTTCAGACTGCGCTTTGATGAGGCGCTGCACCGCTTACCCCCGAATGACATTACTTTAGCACCGCGAGTTGCGACGCGGGCGAGGCGCCCGCGCCACAAGGGTATATGTTCCTGCGGCCGTTAGTCGTAGAAGTTGCGGACCCAGCGGTGAGGACGAATTTTCGCCAGCACAGGCGAGGAAAGCGGGCCGGCATCAGAGGCGGCAGCGTTGGAGGCCACGTGGGCGGGCGTGCGCATTCCGGGAATCACGGTGGAGACGGCGGCCTGGCTGAGACAGAAGCGCAACGCAAACTGCGGCAGTTGCTCCAGAGGTATGGCGGCGTCTCTCGTCAGTCGCTGCACGCGCTCCCATACCTGCTGTTTGCGGTCGCCGCCAAAGTACTGGTGGCGGAAGTCGCCCTCGGGAAAGGTTGTGTCAGGATGGATTTTGCCGGTCAGGCTGCCTTCGTCAAAGGGGACACGTGCCAGGACGCCGATGTGGTGCTTGTGACAATAGGGAAAGAGCTCATCTTCCGGAGACTGGTCAAAAATGTTGTAGATGACTTGCACGGTGTCAATAAGGCCGGTGGCCAGCACTTTGAGGGAATTGGCGGGCTGGTGGTCATTGATGGAAATGCCAACGAAGCGAGCCTTGCCGGAGCCGCGGATTTCGCGGACGATGGAAAGCCACTCCTTGTTGCCGGCCCATTCATCGCTCCACACGTGAAACTGGTAAAGGTCCACAGTGTCACGTCCCAAATTCTTGAGGGTGTGGTCGAGAGATGAGAGCACGTATTCTTTGGGGAAAACATCGCGCAGAGGGGCGCCGGGCTGCGCCGGCCAGATGAAATTCTTGGGCGGCACCTTGCTGGCGATAATCACGTCATTCGATTTGCCGAAGGCGCGGGCCAGCAGTTGCTCGCTGTGTCCCATGCCGTAGGCCAAAGCTGTGTCGAAAAAATTAACGCCGGCGTCGCGGGCGGCTTTAAGGGACTTGAGGGAGACTTCATCATCGGCCCCCATCCATTCGCTCTGCCCGATGCCCCAGGCGCCATAGCCGATTTCGCTGACTTCGAGTCCGGTCCTGCCCAGCTGCCGATATTTCATTCCCCGATATCCCCGCTACAAGTATTTTCCCATGTTCAAGGTCAAAAAGGACGGGCGTCAATTTTCAGCGTCGCACCCGTGACACTTAGGGCCTCAACGGTTTCCAGTATGGCCCTAAGTGAGTGATGAATCGGTTGGACAAAGGGAGAACAAGCGCTAAGACAATGCCCCTTCATTCCTCCTCGCCTGCATCGTTCCCCGGGTCGGCCCGCAGTTGCACCTCCGGCAGGCCGGCACCCTGCAGCTGGCGGTTAAGAGCCGGCAGGTCCGCGTTCTTCAGCGCATTCCAGCGCTGCATCAAGGCCACAAAGTTATGTTCTGTTTCTGCCATGGCGTTCACCTGGGCCGTATTAGGGGTGGCATCGGCGCGGTCCACGTCGCCATAGAGGGTAGTCACTTCTCCATTCACGCGGGTGAGCGTGACTTGGGCCGAAGGCGGGGAGGAGAATCCACCCGGCTTCCCGGCCACCGCTGCGAGCTTGTTATCAAAAGCGGTGATCGCGTCCTTAACCGGACCACTGGCCCGGGCGGAGAGTTTGTGCAGTTGGTCGCCGGCGGAGCGTGCCTGCAGCACCCCTTCCGCAACCTGCGTCATCATGGATGCCAGCCGGACCTCCATCTGGAATTGCTGCTCTAAGCCGGCGGGGGGCGTTTTCACCCGCGGGTCCATCTTGA
Organism: Terriglobales bacterium; assembly: GCA_035496875.1. Classification (GTDB taxonomy): domain Bacteria; phylum Acidobacteriota; class Terriglobia; order Terriglobales; family Acidobacteriaceae; genus JAICWP01. The sequence goes on from DATJEH010000068.1 coordinate 18,427, forward strand.
CGGTCAGCGGTTCGGTATAGCTCTTGCCGTTCACTGTCAGTCGGACGGTGTACTGGCCCGGCAGGGCACGTGGTCCCAAGGGAACGCGCGGAGTGTCGTTTGGTACCGCGGATATCGGGTACGAGTAATGCGTAGCCACGGGCGTGGTGTAATGCAAGTCCCAGACCCAGCGGTGCGCTCCGGCCGCGGCCGACAGCACCCGAGGCAAGCGAATCCAGTACAGCGGAATAAGCTGCTTCTTCAGTTCCGCCTCGGTGACCTCTGGTTTGTCGGTGCTGGAGTAGCGGCGCACTACCTTTCCCTGAGAATCGAGAATTTCGAGCGTCACAGCTCCGGAGACGGGTTGGGCCAGGTAATAGTCAAGAATGGCGCCATCGGGCGGGTTCTGACCCGCAGGCTCGTCGGGGGGAAGAGGCGTATCGGTGTAAGTAGAGCGCCGCACGCGGTAGGTGGTGGCGGGCTGGAACAGGTAAGCCGGCGAATTTGCCAGTCCCGCTGTGAGCTGCCGGAGAGGAAGAATGTCGTCCAGGATCCAGAATGAGCGGCCATGCGTGGCCACAATCAGGTCATTACCGTGAATGGTCAAGTCTCGCATGGAGGTGTGGGGCAGGTTCAACTGTAAGGATTGCCACAGGTCGCCATCGTCGAAAGAGACGTACACGCCGGTTTCGGTGCCGGCAAAAAGCAGGCCCTTACGCACCGGGTCTTCGCGCACCGTATCCGCGGGAGCGTTGTCCGGCAGCCCGCTGGTGATCGGCTGCCAAGTCTTGCCGCCGTCGTGGGTACGGTAAATGTAGGGGCGCAGGTCGTTGATGCGAAACCGGCTGACCGACGCATAGGCGGTCTGGTCGTCAAAATGTGACGCCTCCAGCTGCGTGACCTTGCTCCACGGAGAAAGCTGCGGCGGCGTCACGTTGCTCCAGTCCTTACCCCCATTATGGGTAACCCAGATGAGACCGTCGTCTGTCCCCGCCCAGATGGTGTTTATGTCCTTGAACGAGGGCGCCAGGGCGTAAATTACGCCGCGTTGCTCGCCCGCCTTGGGGTTCACCAGCTTGCCCACGCTGGCGGGCGTGCCCGGGTTCGGCCGGCTCAAATCGGGGCTGATGATCTGCCAGGAGTCCCCGCCGTTCTCGGTTTTGAACAGCACGTTGGCGGCGTAATACATGGTGTGCGGGTCGAGCGGCGAGAACATCACTGGCTGGGTGCGGTCGGCGCGGTACTTGCCGCTGCGCAGGGGAATGGGCGTCACGTTCTGCACCTGGCCGGTACTCCAGTGGTACTTGGAAACTTCAGTGCGGCCGGCTCCGTAGATGATGTCGGGATCGAGCGGATCGGGAGCGACGTAGCCATACTCGATCGCACCCACGGGGTGCCAGTCGCGGAAGGTGATCTCTCCGTCATTGCCCCGGCTCAAGGTGCACACCGAGCCGCTTTCCTGCTGGCCCGCGCAAACCCGGTAGGGAAAAGTGTTGCTGGTGCTGACGTGGTAGAGCTGCGCCGTGGGCTGGTTGTACCAGGAACTCCAGCTTTGTCCGCCATTGACGCTTACGATGGCGCCCTGGTCGCCGACCAGCAGGATAGTGTCCGGATTATCGGGGCTGATCCAGATGTTCTGGTAATCGTCGCCGCCGGGCGCGCCGCGAATGCTGGTCCATGTCTTGCCGCCGTCTGTGGAGCGCACGGTCACAATGCTGGCGCTGTAGACCACGTCAGGATTCTTCGGGTCGACCTTGGGAATGGACAGATCGCCGCCGCCGATGCGCATGGCGGGGCGCGCATCCTTGGTGACCTCGTACCAGGTCTGGCCGGCATCATCGGAGCGGTAAAAGCCCAGGCCGGCGGCAGATTCATAGCCGCCCGGCGCCGTCGTGGCCACGGTGGCATAAAGGCGGCTGGACTGGCTGGGCGCGATGGCCACGTTTACCTGGCTGAGATTTTTGGGCAGGCCGTTGGTCAGCTGCTGCCAGGTGTTGCCCCCGTCGGTAGACTTGAAGAGTCCGCCGGCGGTGCCATTGAACTCATTGTTGTCCTCCCATGGGCCTTCGCGCACTTCCCACATACAGGCGTAAAGCACGCTGGGGTTCGATGGGTCCATCTCGATGTCGCAGCCGCCGGTGTTCTCATCCTTGTACAGAACTTTCTGCCAGGTCTGGCCGCCATCCGTGGAGCGGTAAATGCCGCGCTCCGGGCTGGGCCCGTAAGGATGGCCAAGCACAGCGGCAAAAACGCGATTGGGATCGTGCGGGTCAACCGCCAGGGCGGGAATCTGCTGGCTGTCCGGCAGGCCGAGGTGGGTCCAGCTCTTGCCGCCGTCGGTGGACTTGTAGATGCCGTCGCCCACCGAAAGGTCAGGCCGGTGCAGACCTTCGCCGCTAGCGACATAAATGATGTTGGGATTGGAGGCAGCCACGGCGATGGCACCGATGGACTGCGTGGGCTGGCCGTCGAAAATGGGATTCCAGGTGCGGCCGTAGTCGTCCGACTTCCACACTCCGCCATCGCCCTGGCCGATGTACAAGACAGCGGGCTGGCTGGGTACGCCGCTCACTGCGCGCGTGCGCCCGCCGCGAAACGGCCCAATCATGCGCCAGCGCATTTGCTGGTAAAGGGACGGGGGAACCTGCTGGGCCGGGGCAGCGCCGGTGAGGGCTAACAGGCCGGCACAGATGGCGGCAAACATCGTCACACGAGATGGTCGGATCACGCGTACCTCCGCAAACAGCGAGCCGCACAGGATAAACCATAGAAGCAGGAAACGAAGAATGCGGGAGAGTTGGCTTTCGGCTGCCGGCCCTTAGCCTGGCGTCGTGGGAATTGTAAAGAGTGCTAACGACTGTTAGCAGCAATTACCCTGCGCCAACTCAACTTTGGTAGACTTCGCGAATGTGGCAGCAACTGCAAGTGAGAGTTGCAGCGGTTCGCGGCCCATTATTGAGAACGGTCAAACGGCTGTGTTATGTCGTGCTGATGGCCGTCGTAGTACTTGCACTTTTCACCCCGGAGTCATCGGGCCCAGACTCGCTGTGTCAATGGCCTCGCGATTCCGGAGGGCGGCTTGATCTTAGAGATTCTCACCAGGCTCAGCATCTCAGCAGGGATGCGCGCAAAGCTGAAGATTTGGCGATTCGGTATGCGGACGGCCACGCCAGGCCCGGCACCAGCAGAGGATACACGATGGGCGCGTACCGCCAAACATTAAATCGTTGCGAGGCCGAACTCTTTCTCGCGGTTGCAGAGCAACATAACGTCACTCCAGAGGAGGTCCGTAACTCGCTCGATAAGCATCGCAATGTAACTCTGGACGCCCTGGTAATGCTCTTCGCCGGTCTCTTGTACGTGTTTTTCGTGGACGGTGTGGTTCGTCGGATCTGGCAGCGCTTTCCGCCCAAAGAAGATGGTTTTTTCGGACTCATT
>DATJEH010000069.1:0-8470 GCA_035496875.1 Terriglobales bacterium
TCACCATGCGCGCCGCTTCCATGAAAGATGCCGGCCTCAAATCCACGCTGGAGTCCTCCATGGCCAAGCTCTACGCCAGTGAGGTGGCGGTAAAATGCGCCAACGAGGGAGTACAGATTCACGGCGGGTACGGCTTCATCAAGGATTATCCCGCGGAAAAGTTTTACCGCGACGTGAAGCTGTGCACCATCGGCGAAGGCACCAGCGAGATCCAGCGCATGGTGATCGCCCGGCAGATACTCAAGGATTAGGAGTCAGAAGTCGGTTGTCAGGAGTCAGCAGAATCAAAAGCCGCCGAAGACGCTTAGGAATATCGGGAATCTAAATTAATGAAGTTTGAATGAAATCCTCTGTGTCCTCTGTGGTTGTGGTTTGATTTTTCCGTCGACCGTCAGCCGTCGACCGTCGACTCACTAACAAATTTGTCCACCGAAATCCAATCCCTGGTTGAACAGGTCCGCGCCGGCGACCCACGCGCGCTGGCGCGGGCGATCACGGCGGTCGAAAACCGTGCTCCCGAATCTTCGCAACTGCTGCGCGCGCTCTTTTCCCACAGCGGCCGCGCCCGCATCATCGGCTTGACCGGCGCACCCGGGGCGGGCAAGAGCACGCTGGTTGACCAACTGGCGCGCGAGTACCGCAAACAGCAGCGCACCTTGGGCATCATCGCCGTTGACCCTACCAGTCCCTTCAGCGGCGGCGCCATTCTGGGCGACCGCATCCGCATGCAGGCGCATCACGCCGACCCCGGTATCTACATTCGCAGCATGGCCACACGCGGCTCCCTCGGCGGCCTGGCCGGCACCACCGCCGACGTGGCCACCGTGCTCGACGCTTCCGGCCGCGACCTGGTGCTGATTGAAACCGTGGGCGTGGGCCAGGACGAGGTGGACATCGTACGCCTGGCCGACGTAACCGTGGTCATTCTGGTCCCCGGCATGGGCGACGACGTGCAGACCATCAAGGCCGGCATCATGGAAATCGCCGATATCTTCGTTATCAACAAGAGCGACCGCGAAGGGGCCGAGCGGGTGGAGCGCGAAATCCGCGCTTTGCAGTCGCTGGCGGCGCGCCAGGACAACTGGAGCCCGCCCATCATCAAGACCGTGGCCACCGAAGGCGCCGGCACCGCCGAATTGGCCAAAGCTATTGCCAATTACGAGGCGTATCTGGCCAAGCACAACCTCGTTCTGAAGAAGCGCACCCGCCATTGGCACCAGCGCCTGCTGGAGATGCTGCGCGATGCCCTGCTGCGCCGCGTGGTGCGGGAGCAACTGGGCGAGAACGAGATCAGCCGCTATGCCGCGGAAGTTGCCGAGCACAAGCGCGACCCGTATTCTCTAGTGGAAGAGATTGTCACCAGCCTGGGGAAAAATGATGTTCGACATTGACCACCTCGGAGTCGCCGTCAAATCGCTGGCCGCAGCGCGCAAGTTCTACGAGGACTTGGGCCTGGAGGTGGTAGGCGAAGAGAGAGTGGAAGCGGAGCAGGTGCATCTGGCCATGGTGCCGGTGGGCGAGAGCCGCATAGAGCTGCTGGAGGCGACTTCGCCGGACTCGGCGATCGCCCGTTTCATTGCCAAACGCGGCGAGGGCCTGCACCACATCGCGCTTCGCGTCAGCGATCTCGCCGCCACCGTGGATCGGCTCAAAAAAAAGGGCACACGTCTGATCTCCGAAGACATCAAGGTTGGCGCCGGTGGGCATCTCTACGTTTTCGTTCATCCCTCCAGCACCGGTGGCGTGCTCCTCGAACTCTGCGAGGACCCGCCCCAGGGCGTGTGAACATGCTGCTGCTGGCGGCCGATACTTCGGGCAAACGTGGCAGCCTTACGCTGGCCCGCGGCGACCAGCACGGCTTCGAAACCCTGGAAGTCGTACCCCTGACGGGAGGCACTTTTTCCGCTCAGTTGGTGCCGCAAATTGCCGAGCTGCTTTTTCGGCACGGCTTTTCCAAAAGCGACTTGGACGCTCTCGTGGTCGCCTCCGGCCCAGGTTCCTTCACCGGTTTGCGCGTCGGCCTGGCCGCCATCAAGGGCCTGGCGGAAGTTCTACAAAGGCCGATTGCGGCCGTATCCCTGCTGGAAGTGTTGGTCTTGGCGGCGGGCTCGGATGGCGCCATGGTCGCGGCTCTCGATGCCGGACGCGCCGAGGCCTATGCCGGGGATTACGAAGTCGCAAGCGGCAAGGCCCGGCTGCAGCGCGAAAGCCTGTTGAAGGAAGAGGAATTCGTAGCCCTGGTAAGGGGCAAGCTTGCCACCGCGGTCACCCCTGACAAACTGGTGCTCGGCTGGGCGCAAAAGCATGGATTCGAAGTTTGCGCGGTCGAGCACCCGCGCAGCGACGCTGTGGCGCGCCTCGGCCTGGAAAAGCTGCTGGCCAGAGAAACCGTGTCTCCCGCCGACCTCGAAGCCAACTACATTCGTCGTTCCGACGCGGAAGTCTTTTCTCAGCGGTAATTTAGTTGCAAGCCGCTGACTGCTCCGGACTTGTGGACCGTTTTCGTGCGCAAGGGCCAACCCGCCCATTGCTTGATGAAACCCCTCCCCCGAGCTCAGCTGTTGAACCATACCCGCTTGTCGGCCATGTACTTGGGTGCGTCCTCATTTCCGCTCTGGCACCTAAACGGCCGGAAATGGCCGCTTTTCCCATGTATAGAAGGCGGCAACACTGGTATAGTTTGAGGCGGAGCCGCTCCGCCCGTCGCGCTGTTCTTCCGGCTCCTCTGCGGCCTGCAAGGCCGTGTCGCGCTCTCTGGATGCAGAGTAAATTCCATCTTTGTCTTTTCCTGGCTGGACTGCTGCTGGCCGGCAGCGCGGCACACGCGGCCGCCTCCTTTAGCCCCCAGGAGCGGCTCGGCTATAACGTGGGCGACCAATGGGAACCGGCTACCGCCGCCGATGGCTTTGGGCACGTGTACCTGCTCTACCCGCAATATGGTGTGGTTCCTGGATGTCCCACCTGCCCCAGCCCGAGCATGATCCTGCAGGTGAGCAGCGACCGTGGCCTGAACTGGTCGGCGCCGCGCATCATCGCGGCCTCTGGCGATGGCCAGTATGATCCCCAGATTGTGGTGGACCCGCTCGACCACCGCACTGTCTACGCCTCCTGGTTGCAGAATTCCAAGAGCAACACCGTGGTTGCCAAGTCGAGCGATTCCGGCCAGACCTGGTCTTTGGTGGTTGCCAACCGCGTTGCCCATGGAGTGGACAAAGATGTTCTGGCGGTGCGTGGCAACGATGTTTACGTCGCTTACAGCCAAGGGCAAAGGCTCTGGGTTTCAGCGTCCCACGATGGCGGCCAGACCTTCTCTGTTTACAGCCTCAACAACCATCCCCGGCTGCGTTGGGTCACTGCCGGTGGCGCCACCATTGATCCCGCCGGCAACGTGTATTTTGCCTGGGCGGGATACCAGCAGCGGGAAGGCATTAGCGGGCCTGTAAGTCTCTACTTAAGCAAGTCCGGCGACGGCGGCACTACGTGGCAAACGGCTCTATTCGACTCCTCGGCCGCACCTCCCGGTTGTTCCGACCACAAGTGCGGCTGGGCGTTCCTGGGAGCGCAGATGACCATCGCTTCCGATGCCGGCGGCACCCTCTACGCCTTGTGGAACGCGGGGCACACCGCAGGCGGGCCGGAACGTATCTACTTTGCCTCTTCTACCACGGCCGGCGCTTCCTGGTCCGCATGGCAGGATGTCTCTTCCGCTCCCCTGGGCGTGGAGCATTGCTTTCCGGCAATGGTGGCCGGCACCGCTGGCGATGTGCGCGTCGCCTGGATGGATACCCGCTCCGCGCCCTATTGGAATACTTTCTACCGCAGTTCCACCAACGGCGGCGCATCATGGTCGGACGAGATGCGGATGAATTCCTTCGTTGCCGGCTACAGCTACATTTCTCCCGCCGGTTTCAGTTTTCCCTTCGGAGATTATTTCCAGATGGCGATTGACGACTTGGGTAAAACCCAGGCGGTTTGGGGAGAAGGGCTGAACTGGAACACGCCGGGCTCCATCTGGTACGCCTACGGCAGATAGCCCATTGTGAAGCCGACGTTCCCCGAGGTTCTTTCAACACTCTGCACAAAAATCCAAAAGGCCGCCTGGCAGCGCAGGCAGCCTTTTGTTCAAGGGAGAATAGTTCTAACGGAGTTCAAAAACCGTCAAAACTTTCTGGCGAAATCTTATGGGTCGCCAAAGCGGGGTGTCAAGGTTTTTTTCGAGAATAACTCCCTTATTTGTCAATCAGTTACAAATTAGCCTGCGGTTTGCACCAGAAGCATAAAAATGGGGCACTGGGCGGATTTAGCCTGTGGGTTAAATCAATAACCCGATTGTCTTCATGGTCTTAGGTCGGTCAACGCCAGTCCCGCAGCTTCAGGCTGATGATTTCCACGTCCTTGGAGCGGTCAAAAATGCGATCCGGGAACAGGCGCTTCATCAAGAGCCGGAAACCGCCAAAAAGCAGCCCGGCAACCAAGGAAAATCCGATGAGAAGAGCCACCAGCAGAATTACGCCCACTAACAGATTGCCGATGTTGTCTCGTTTGCTGAAGAACGTATTCTGGTTCCAGGTGATATCGGCATCATAGTTGACCTGGTCGAGCAGCGACTTGGCGTCGCTATTGGAAATCTGGCCGGAGACCAGGACCACCAGGGGCCCGCTGCGCTTCACGCGGCTGGCTGGGTCCTCCGCCCGTGAAGTGGTATGCAGGGCGGCATCGATTGCCTGGGCGCGCTCCGCCGCTATCTGCGGCGTGGGATAAGAAATGACCATGAGTGTGGCGTCGGCCTGGGAGCCTGCCGAGGTTGAGTATTGCGCCATGGCGACTTCCGCCCCTTTGGCGAAGTCCACTACTTGCGGCGCGATGGGCGAAGAAACATCGCTTAATCCCACGGCTCCCATGAAATAGCGAATCGAATCAGCGCGTCGCGCCTGTTTGGGGAGGTAGGCCAGCACAGGAGGCAGGTCGCCGGCGCTGCCTGCAGGCAAAGGCAGGGAGGCGGCCAAGTCGCGTAATTCCGCGGCCGACATGGCCGTGACCCGGTCGAACACCGCGTCCACCACAATGTTGCCGCGCCGGAACAGCACCCGATTATTATCCGAGGCTGCCTGGTCGCCAATGTCTTCCTTAGGCATCTCCGGCTGTTGGTAAAAGCTGAAAGCTCCAAAGGCGCCGCTGGCGTCGGCAAAGCGGGCGGCTTTCAGTTTCAGCACGCGGCTATCCGGACGGGTGTAAGTGGCCTGCTCCATCTCGCGAAAGCCATACTCCTTGAGCAATGGACTGAATGCAGGGTCGGCTAGGGCCGCATCGCGGCTGAACGTGGGCGTGCCTGACAGGAGCCAACCCGCAAATTCCTTGGGCAGAAAAGTTGGGCTTTCAGCGGGAGCAGCCCACGCCCAGGCCATGCTCGCCAGGCAGAAGGCGACGAGGATCGCTGTTTTCTTCATCCGGTTATACGACAGGGCGGAGTAAGTCCCACTGCTGTTATTAGATTACGCCCGGCAGCACGAAGTTTCTACTGCGGTGGGTTATTGCCCATCGTCCTGGGCCGCGCTGCTGGCCACTTTAATGCCGCTCAATCCACTGGCATAACGGGCTATACCTCGGTAGAGCGCCAGGGCGATGTGCTGGCGGTAGGCGGGACTGCGCAGCTTGCGTTCATCCTGCGGGTTGCTGACAAAGGAGATCTCCGCCAGAATGGAGGGCATTTTGGCGCCGATCAGCACCACAAAAGGTGCTTTCTTTACTCCCCGATCATGAATGGCGGGGTTGCGCCCAGCCAGTCCTGTATAGAGAGCGCGCTGCACGTCGGCGGCGAATTCCCGCGATTCCTCCACCTTCTCCTGCAGCGCGATAGTCTTCACCAGTTGCTGCAGTTGATAAATGGACTGGTCGGAGATGGCGTTCTCGCGCGCCGCCACCTCCAGGGCATCGCGGGAGGTGGTGAAATTCAGATAGTAGGTTTCCACGCCGCGCGCTTCCTGGTCGTGGCTGGAGTTGGCATGAATGGAAATAAACAGGTCGGCCTGGGCCTGATTGGCAATGGCGGTGCGCGTCTCCAGGGGAACGAAGGTGTCATCATCCCGCGTGTACACCACGTCCGCGCCCAAACGCTGCTCCAGCAATCTTCCCAGGCGCATGCCCACATCGAGCACCAGGTTCTTCTCTTCCAGGCCATGCGGGCCAATGGTTCCGGTGTCGTGCCCGCCGTGGCCGGGGTCAATCACAATTTTGCCGATCTTCAATCCCAGGGCCCGGATTAATGAGCGGTCGCCGCTGGAGGTGGGACGCGCTTCCCGCCCTTCCACCTCCTGGCCACCCTCCCGAATCACCACCCGCGACGGGCGCTTGACTGAGGGCGGCAGAAGACCGCTGGCCGAGGCGGGATTGTCGTCTTCGTCGCTAATGATCTTAGGACCCGCCGCAGCGTTCAAGTTGGGGCCGGATGCCGCACTCGCTTGCAAGACCACATCCCGGCCGCTCTTGGACTCCGCCGGCATGATTCGGTTCGGTGCCGATGAGTTCTCAGCCCTGATGCTCTTCATCGGAGCGGACTTCCCTGCCGCGTTCGCCTGGCGCCCGTGGATATCAATAATCAGCCGGTCGGGATTGGGCAGCAGAAACGCGGAATAGTTCGCCAGGTCTTCCACATCCAGTACCACCCTGGTATCCCCTGGCCTCTTTTCGGAGACGCGAACCTGCTTCAGCAAACCATTCTTTGGAATGAAGTTCTTGCCGGCCACCGCGGGAGTCAGCCGAGTCCAGTGCAGATCGAAGACCACGCGGTCGGGATGACGCAGGCGCTCGGAGTGGAAGGTGACATCGCTATCCAAATCCACAGCCACCCGGGAATAGTCGGCTGTGGACCAATAACGAATCCCCGTAACCCGAGACAGATCGGCATCGGTATTGACAGCGGGAAGGCGTGCCTTCGCGGACTCGGCCTTCGCAGGCTTGCGCTGGGGATTGAGCTGGGCCAGCGCCCGGCGCGCTTCCCCGGCGCGGGCGCTGCGCGGATCGCGCCTCAGGAGCTCTTGATAGGCAGCTTTGGCCGAGGCTGCATCATGCAGGTCATCCTTATACATCTGGGCAATAGTAAACAGGGCGTCGCCGCGATAGGGGTTGCCAGGATATTCACGCAGCAAGAACTTGTACTGGCCAATAGCGGCGCGCAGTGATTTGGAGTCGTCGAAGCGATGCCCCATTTCCGCCAGCAGATCGGCGACGCGCAGCACGCTGACCGGCGCCTTGGAGGAAGCTGGTTCGGAATAATAGACGCGGCGGTAGGCGTCAATCACCCGCTGGTAATCCCGGCGGGTCCGGTTTTCCGCGGGGCGCCGCATGAAAGCGTCGCGCAGCTTTTCCGCCCGGGCAAATTGTGCCCGCGCTGTCCGCGGCGGGCGCGCGTTGGCCGATGCCGGCAGCGCCAAGGTGGAAACGAGCAATACCGCGGCGCAGAACCGCGCCTGACCTGGGAGTATCTGTTTCAATTGTTAGCCTGTTCCCGCTACCGCCGCACCGGACTGCTCACTAATCGGTGTTTGTCATGGTGATCACGCCCTGCGCGTCGCGATATACGCGCACCGGGTCCCGGCTGGGCATGACGAACATCCCCGCTCCCGACTTGCCACTCCAGTACAAATTGGTGATCTTCTTCACGTAGTTGCGCGTTTCCGAGTAGGGCGGCACTCCAGAGCTGCGCACGACCGCCCCCACGCCGGCGTTATAAGCCGCCAAGGTCAGGCGCACGTCGCCTCCGAAGTCGTCCAGCAGGTGCTTAAGGTGGCGCACCCCCGCATCCACGTTTTGCGCCGGATCGAAGGGATTGGTGACGTTGAGTTCCCGCGCCGTTACCGGCATGAGCTGCATCAGTCCCATGGCTCCTTTGCGCGACACAGCATTGGGGTTGAAGTTGGATTCCACCTTGATTACGGCCCGCACCAGGTTGGGATCCACGTTATGGCGCGCAGCGGCCTGCTCGATGGCGGCGTTGATGTCCGCCCTGGAGTTAACGTCGCCGCCTGAGCCGTTGGCTGCCGGAGCCGCGTTCAGCATGTTGCGGACCTCCGCCGCCGCTGAACGTGCCGCCCGCATGGAGTAGTGGCTGGCCGGTGGCACCCGCTTCCAGCGATGCTCGGTCGCGCTCCAGTACATCAACCGGGAGCCCGTGGTCTGCGCCCGCGGCGCGCTTCGCTGTACCGGCGGAGCCGCATCGTTGACGTAAACCATGTGCCCGTTGCGTTGTACCCCGACGATTTCTCCGGCGCCCTCCGGGGAGTTGGGGCCAGTGCCGGCCTGCAGTGATGGCGTGGTGAAAAGAAAGGAGATCGCGATTGCGGGAATGGCCATCAGGACGAAATGCAGGCGCATGCGCATCATCGGGTAGATTTCCGCGAAGAAACTACACCCTTCGCCTTACCTACCCTCAGCCTGACGGAGCTTCACCAGAGTATGACGATTATAGGTCCGC